>DASQSR010000232.1:0-9731 GCA_035642295.1 Allostellaceae bacterium
CGGGCTACCCGGCGAGCCAGCGCTTGAAGCTGGCGACGGCGCCGATTTCCTCGGCGCGCGACAGCTGGCCCAGCACATGGTCGCATTTGAGCCCGTAGCTGCTGAACGGCAGCAGCAGGAGGCGATAGCGATGGTTGCCGGACGAGACCGGGAAGCGCCGCTCCTCCTCGATCGGCTCGCCGCGCTTGGCCGCGTTACGGCCGCGCGAGATGATCCAGTCGATCACCGTCGCCGTGTACTCGATCTCGCCGTCGCTTTCGCCGAGGCGCGTGATGCGTGGCAGATCCGCGACGTCGATGGCGAGCAGCACGGTGTTGGGCCAGGTGTCGGCGACATGGCCGCGGTCGAGCTCGTCGAGCGCCGGAAAATCCCGCCCGCCCCGCAAGCTGTCCCAGTAATCGACGAGGTCGGCCGCGCTTTCCGGTTCCGACGCGGCGGCCGGAGGCTCTTCGGCGGGCGGCGGGCCCAGAAGAATCGGCGCGGGCGGCGGTTCCGGCGGCGCCGGTGCCGCGATGTCCGCCGTGGCGTCATGCGCCTCGGGCACCGGCTCGGCCCCGTCATGCGGTGCCGGCAATAGCTCGAGCGGCTCGCCCTCGAGAAGCTCGGGGTACTCGGGGTACTCGCCAAGCTCGGGGAAGACGTCGTTCGCGGGCCCCGCCTCGCGCTCGGGAAGCTGCGGCAGAAGCTGCGGCATGAGCGGGGTAAGCGCCAGGAACTCCGGCGATGCCGGCTCGGGCTCCTCCGGCTCTTCCGCCGGGAGCGGCGCCAGCAGCTCGGCCAGCGGCAGGAGCTCGGGCGGCGGCTCGAGAAGAGGCGCGGACTCGGGCGGCTCGATTTCAGCCGGCTTGGGCGGCGGCTCGATTTGCGCCAGCTTGGGCGGCGGCTCGATTTCAGCCAGCTTGGGCGGGGGCTCGATTTGCACCAGCTTGGGCGGCGGCGGGGGTAGCACGATCACCGGACCCTCGACCTTCGCCTCGGGCGCGGCGCTGCCGTTCTCGGCGGTGAGGTCGCCGCGCTTGCCGCTGTGCGCCAGCGGCGGCTTGCGGCGCTTGACCCGCACCGAGGTGAGCGAGGCGGCGGGCTCGAGCCCGGCGGGAGAAGCGTTCTGCGTCATGGCCGGTGCTCGGGACCGGCTCGGCCGAAGCCGAGCGCGGCGCAGCTGCCTTCCGGGAGGCGCCCCAATTCCAGGCAGGCGCAGCGCCCCGCCAGCAGCGGCGGCAGGACCGTGTCGATGTAGTGGTCGATCGCGGCGCGGATCAGCGCCTGGCTGCTGCGCCCGAGATGCGCCCCGGCGAGGCGCAGGCGCAGATGCCGCGCCGCGGAGAGGCGCAGCGAGACGCGCGTCGTCGCGTCCTCGCCGCCGCCGCCCGAGCGCTCGCGCCGCGGCTTCGGCAGGAACTCGACCGTCCCGCCGCCCTCGCGCGCCGCCCGCTCGTCGCTGGGTGCGGCATCGCCCTTGGGGACGAGCAGCGAGGCGGTGAGCGATGCGGCCTTCATGGTGCGCCTCGCCCGTCCATCAGGATCGGCTCGATCTCCTGCTTCGGCGGCGCCGAGAGCAGGTTCGAGGGCAGCAGCGTGCGGAAATCGCGGGTGAGGCGGTTGGCGAGATACTCCCAGAGCAGCACGATCTCTTCGGCCGAGCGCGCTTCGCCCGGCACCTCCATCACCGTGCGGCCGTCGATCATGCTGGCGGCATAGCCGGTGCGGTGATGGATGATGACCGGCGCCAGCGTGCCGTGCTGGGAGAGCGCCATCACCGCTTCGGCGGTGATGCGCGCGCGCGGCGTCGCCGCGTTGATGACGAAGACGAGCGGCCTGCCCAGCCGCTCGATCAGCTCGACCGTGGCGCCCGCGGCGCGCAAATCATGCGGGCTCGGCCGCGCCGGGATGATGACGAGGTCGGCAAGCCCGATCACCTCGGTGATCGTCGCCTCGATCGCCGGCGGCGTGTCGACGATCAGCAGCTTGATGCCGAGCTCGCGCATCCGCTGGATGTCGGTGGCGAGCCGGCCCGCGCTGGTGCGCGCGAAGAGCGGCGTCTCCGACGCGCGCGCGTTCCACCATTCCGAGAGGCTGCCTTGCGGGTCGGTGTCGACCAGTGCGACCGGCCCGAAGCCGACCCGGTCGGCCTGCACCGCCAGGTGTCCCGCCATCGTCGTCTTGCCCGACCCGCCCTTCTGGGAAGCGACCGCGATAACGTGCATCTCGTCTCTCTCCACTCTCGGCCGGACAATCCTCGTTCGACCGCCGGGGGTGATCTTATCCGAGTTGCCGCCGGGCGTGGCCAAGTATCGAAGCAGATTTTCGCGGCGGTTGCTTAAAAGTCCCAAGGAGAATTATTACGGACCCCAGACAATTATTCCCATTTTTGATGGGATTGTCGGCGGGCTGGCCGTCCGGCGGAAAGTCTGCGGAATCCCGCTTTCGCGGGAATGACGCTAATATTTTGGTTTATTTGCTATTTTTCGTCATCCCCGGGGCCCTCCCGCCGCCGCAGGGGTCACGCCCCGCAGCGCAGCTCCCGGTCGAAGGCCTCGGCGAAGGTCTCGCGCAGCGCCTGGTCCACCGCCGCCATGTCCGCCTTCACCCCAAGCCGCGCCAGCGAGGTCACGCCGTGCTCGCTGATGCCGCAGGGGACGATGCCGCGGTAATGGCCGAGATCGGGATCGACATTGAGGGCGACGCCGTGGAACGTCACCCAATGCCGGACGCGCACGCCGATGGCGGCGATCTTGCTCTCGCGCCCGCCGCCCTCGTCGACCCAGATGCCGACGCGGCCCGGCCGGCGCTCGCCGGCAACGCCCAGGCGCCGCAGCGTCAGGATCAGCCATTCCTCGAGCCCGTGGACATAGGCGCGCAGATCCGCGCCGCGGCGGCTCAAGTCGAGCATGACATAGCCGACGCGCTGGCCCGGCCCGTGATAGGTGAACTGCCCGCCGCGGCCGCTGCGGTAGACGGGGAGGAGCCCGGGCTCGATGAGGTCGCTCTCGCGCGCGCTGGTGCCGGCGGTATAGAGCGGCGGATGCTCCAGCAGCCAGACCAGCTCCGGCTTGGCGCCGGCGCGGATGGCGGCAACGCGCGCCTCCATCGCCGCCACCGCCGGCTCATAGCCGACCGGGGCCTTGCTCACCTGCCATTCCACCTCGTTCATCGTGTCCATCGCTCCTCCGTCGCCCGCCTCCAGGATATCTTGATATGGCGTGCCGGATTTGGTAATCACCCGCGCCAGCAGCGGCAATGCGCCAGATGCAGCGCCGCTCGGGCTTCGCGGTCGTGGCGGAATTGGTAGACGCGCTAGCTTGAGGTGCTAGTGCCCGAAAGGGCTTGGAAGTTCGAGTCTTCTCGACCGCACCATCCTCAACCTCCCCTGTGATCGGGTCGCCGGCGCCTGCGGCAGCGCCGTCGTGTGGCGTCACGCGCCTCGGTGGTATAGAAGGGGCCGGCCCGATCGGGCAGGAGGGGTCATGACCGAGGACTTGCGCGAGGCCGCGCTCGAATATCACCGCCTGCCGGTGCCGGGAAAGATCGGCATCGCCGCCACCAAGCCGCTCGCCAATCAGCGCGACCTTGCCCTGGCCTATTCGCCGGGCGTCGCCGCCGCCTCGCTGGCGATCGCCGCCGATGCCGCCGAAGCCTCGAGCCTCACCGCCCGCAGCAATCTCGTCGGCGTCATCACCAACGGCACCGCCGTGCTCGGCCTCGGCGCCATCGGCCCGCTCGCCGCCAAGCCGGTGATGGAAGGCAAGGGGGTGCTGTTCAAGAAATTCGCCGGCATCGACGTCTTCGACATCGAGATCGACGAGCGCGACCCCGACCGGCTGGTCGAGATCATCGCCGCGCTCGAGCCGACCTTCGGCGGCATCAATCTCGAGGACATCAAGGCGCCGGAATGCTTCGAGATCGAGGCGAAGCTGCGCCAGCGCCTCAAGATCCCGGTGTTCCACGACGACCAGCACGGCACCGCGATCATCGTCGGCGCCGCCATCCGCAACGGCCTCCGGCTCATCGGCAAGCCGCTCGCCGCGGTGAAGCTCGTCGCTTCGGGCGCCGGCGCCGCCGCGATCGCCTGCCTCGATCTCCTCGTCGGCATGGGGCTGCCGGTCGAGAACATCATCGTCACCGACAAGTACGGCGTCGTCTGGCGCGGCCGCAAGGAAGAGATGGACCCGCGCAAGGAGCGCTATGCCAAGGAGACCAATGCCCGCTCTCTGGGCGAGGTCATCGCCGGCGCCGACATCTTCCTCGGCCTCTCCGCGCCCGATGTGCTGACGCCCGAGATGGTGGCGCAGATGGCGGAGCGGCCGCTCATCCTGGCGCTCGCCAATCCCGACCCCGAGATCCGCCCCGAAGCCGCGCGCGCGGTGCGGCCCGACGCCATCATCGCCACCGGCCGCACCGACTATCCGAACCAGGTCAACAACGTCCTCTGCTTTCCCTTCATCTTCCGCGGCGCCCTCGATGTCGGCGCCACCACCATCAACGAGGCGATGAAGCTCGCCTGCGTCGAAGCGCTGGCTAGTCTCGCGCTGGCCGAGCCCTCGGACGTCGTGGCCGCCGCTTATGGCGACACCAATCTCACCTTCGGGCCCGACTACCTGATCCCGAAGCCGTTCGATCCCCGACTCATCCTGCAGATCGCGCCGGCGGTGGCGAAGGCGGCGATGGAGTCGGGCGTGGCGACGCGGCCGCTCGCGGATTTCGCCGCCTACCGCCAGCGCCTGACGCAGTTCGTCTTCCGCTCAGGCCTCGCGATGCGGCCGGTCTTCGACCGCGCGCGCAGCGATCCCAAGCGCGTCGTCTATGCCGAGGGCGAGGATGAGCGCGTGCTGCGCGCCGTGCAGCAGGTGCTCGACGACGGGCTGGCGCGGCCGATCATCATCGGCCGCCGCGAGGTGGTGAGCCGCCGCATCGAGCGGCTCAACCTGCGCCTGGCGCTGGACCGCACCGTCGAGCTCGTCGATCCCCAGGACGATCCCCGCTATCACGAGTACTGGACGCTCTATCATCACCTGATGGAGCGCAAGGGCGTCTCGCCCGATTTCGCCCGCGGTCTGGTGCGGACGCGGACCTCGGTGATCGCCTCGCTCATGGTGCGGCGCGGCGAGGCCGATGCCTTGCTGTGCGGCGCCATCGGCCAGTATCACCGGCACCTCAGGCACATCGTCGACATTCTGGGGCTCGTGCCCGGCGCCAGTGCGCCGGCGGCGCTGTCGGTGCTGATCCTGCCGAAGGGCACCTATTTTCTCTGCGACACCGAAGTCGTCCACGATCCCTCGGCGGATCAGGTGGCGGAGATGACCCTGCGCGCCGCCGGCGCCATGCGCCATTTCGGCATCGAGCCCAAGGTGGCGCTGGTCTCGCATTCCAGTTTCGGCAGCGCCGATACGCCCGCGGCGCGCAAGATGCGCGACGCGCTGGCGCTGCTGCGCCAGCGCGCGCCCGAACTCGAGGTCGAGGGCGAGATGCACGCCGACGCCGCGCTCTCCGAGGAGATTCGCCAGCGCATCTTCCCGAACTCGCTGCTCAAGGGCTCGGCGAACCTGCTGGTGATGCCGTCGCTCGACGCCGCCAACATCGCCTTCGATACGCTCAAGGTGCTGGCCGACGGCCAGGCGGTGGGGCCGATCCTGCTCGGCGTCAACGCCGCGGCGCACATCGTGACGCCGTCGGTGACGGTCCGCGGCCTCGTCAACATGACCGCGGTCGCCGTCTCCCACGCCCAGGCCGTGGCCGCGGCGCGCTGACGTCAGCCGTGCCCGTGCCCGCGCCCGTGATGGTGGTGGCCGGCAAGCAGCTCGTCCGCCATCTGCTTCTGTTCGGGTGAGAGGCTGGCGTAAAGCGGCCGGAAGGCGGCGAGGAAGCGCTCGCTGTGCTGCACATGCATCTGGGCGAAGCGCTGGCGCATCTCGAGGCGCTCGACCGCGTTCTTCGGCTTGTCGCGGTTGGCGCGCATCTGCTCGAAGCGCTGCTTCATGTCCTGCGCATTCTCGCGCATCGCCTGCGCCACCTTGTCGAATTGCGGCGCCTGCGCCGGCGTGATCTTGAGCTCCGCGCGCAGGAAGGCGATGCGGCCGTCGACAAAGCGGGTGGGGTCGAAATGCTGATGCTCGGGATGGGCCTGCGCGTGGGCGGGCGGGGCGGCGGGGCTTGCCTGGGCATAGGCGGGCGCCGGCCCGGCCGCGCCGAAACCGGCGCCGGTCAGCGCGAGGGCAAGCGCGAGCGCCGGAACAGCGGCTCTGCGGGTCAGCATGGTGTGTGGGCTCCTTCGTCTCATGAGCGGTTGAAAAGCGTCGGCGCGAAGGCCGTCGACGAGTGGTAGGGCAGGAGCCTCCCCGCCATCCCTCATCTCGTGGGAAACGCGAGACACGTGTTGCTTCGGCGCAACTAGCTCAGCGGAAAGAGTGCATCGGACGAGCGATAGGCGTCCTTCGACAAGCTCAGGATGAGGAAATTTTCTTTGTGCCACCAAGAACTTAGCTCATCCTGAGCTTGTCGAAGGACGCAGGATGAGCATGCAGCGAGGTTTATTAACGCTTTCAACCCTCAGCCCGGTTTCATCTCCCCGAGCAGCGTCGGGATGAGCTCCGAGACCGTCGGATGGATCGGCACCGCACGCTGCAGTGCGGTATAGGGGAGCCCGGCGTTCATCACGTCGAGGATGCCGTGGATCGCCTCGTCGCCGCCGCTGCCGAGAATGGCGGCGCCCAGGATGCGGTGCGTCTCGGCATCGGCGATCGCCGTCATGAAGCCCTGCGTCTCGCCCTTTTCGATGGCGCGGCCGACGCGGCTCATCGGGCGGTGGCCGAGGAGCAGCGGCCGCCCGCTTGCCCGCGCCTCGGCCAGGGTCATGCCGGCGCGGCCGAGCGGCGGGTCGATGTAGAGCGCATAGCCGGGAACGCGGTCGCTCACCCGCCGCCGCTCGCCATCGAGCAGGTTCGCGGCGACGATCTCGAAATCATTGTAGGCGGTGTGAGTGAAGGCGCCGCGGCGGTTGCAGTCACCCAGCGCCCAGATGCCCGGCGCGCTGGTGCGGAGCTCGTCATCGACGGTGATGTAGCCGCGCTCGTCGGTGGCGACGCCGGCCTTGTCGAGGCCGAGATCGTCGGTATTGGGCCGCCGCCCGACCGCCAGCAGCACATGCGAGCCGACGATCTCCGGCGGGCCGGAAGCGCAGGCGGCGCCGACGGCGATGTCGTCGCCGTGCGGCGCGAAGCGGATGCATTCGGCGTCAATGCGGATGGTGATGCCTTCCGCCTCGAGGATCTCCTTGACCGCGGCCGACACCTCCTCGTCCTCGCGCGGGATCAGCCGCGGCGCCTTCTCGACGACGGTGACGGCGCTGCCGAAGCGGCGGTACATCTGCGCGAATTCGAGCCCGACATAGCTGCCGCCGACCACGACCAGATGGCGCGGCAGCGTATCGAGCGCCAGCATCGTGGTGTTGGTGAGCAGCGTCACGCGATCCTTTCCGGGGAGGTCCGGAATGGCGGCGCGGCCGCCGACATTGAGGAAGATGCGTGGGGCGGTGAGCCGGTCGTCGCCGACCTCGACCTCGCGCGGCGAGAGCAGGCGCGCCGGGCCGCGATGGAGCGTGCAGCGCTCCATGCCTTCGAGCCAGGTTTCGACGCCCTTGCGCGCGCGCGTCGACACGGCGTCCTTGCGCGCCTTCACCGCCTTCATGTCGACCGCGACGGCGCCGCCGGTGCTGAACCCGAAATCCGCGGCGCGGCGGGCCAGATGCACCGCATAGGCGCTGGCGACCAGCGTCTTGGTCGGAATGCAGCCGGTATTGACGCAGGTGCCGCCGAAGAGCTTGCGCTCGATCAAGGCCACCGTCATGCCGGCGGCGCTGAGCCGGCCGGCGAGCGGCGGCCCGGCTTGCCCGGCGCCGATGATGATTGCGTCATAGGCGGCTGTCATGCGGGGCTCCCCCTTGATCATCGCTGTGCCGCGCGGCACGAGCTTGGGCCGCGACGTTTCTCGCGCTCCATCATCGCCGCGGGGGAGGGTGCGCACAATCGAGAAACCCGATGGCAACCTGATGCCTGGCTCGCCTGCCGCGGTTGCGCGAAGGGCTTCCGCCGCCCGCAGCCGCGCGGCACGTGGGCGAGTCCCTCCTTGCTGAAGACCGTATGCCCGAAAGCGGCACACCTGTGCCCGCCGTGCTGTCTTCTCGTTGTAAAAGCGCGATGGTAACGTCCGCGCGCATTTCCGGCCGCCGGAGAAACCGCTCCGTCCAAGCCGAGGTGGGGGCTATCGTGCTGACATCGTTTCAGCGTGCGCGAACCGACGTCTTTATCGCCGTCCTGGCGCTCTCCCTCGCGCTCACCGGCTGCGCATCGGAGGCGCCCCCGGCCGGGAGCGGTGACCCCAGCGGCGTCGCGCGCGTCGAGAACGCGCTTCCGCTCTTCAGCGCCGATAAGAAGAAGGGCGTGAGCGCTTTCGTCGCCGCAACCAGGGATCTGAACCCGCCGCCGGCTCTGGCCGTACAGGGCAAGGAATGCGAGGAATTCGTCGCTGATCTTCTTGCCGGTCGCGACGTCAAAACCTTCCAGCCTAACTATGCCGTAACGACGCTCGACCAGGTTCTTGCGATTGGACAGCTCGACCGCTGCCCACGGACGATATTCCACAACGCGGCGCCGCCCTTTCCGATGAATTTCCAACATCCGTCCGGCGCGGAGTTCGAGCGCTATGAGGTCTATGTCGAAGGGGCGGGCGAGAGGCGGTTCGATCTCGTCACCTATCGCAAAGCCGTGCTTGTGGAGCAGGTCGGCGGAGCGGCGCTGCGGTCGGTCGAGACATTCGCCAAGACCGTCGATCCGGCGGACTGCAGGAGCTCCGACGTCCTTGACGATCTCGGCTCGATCCGAAACGACGTGATCAGCGAGGACCAAGGCGTCTTTCTCCTCGCCTGGAGGCGGTTCCCGCTCGTCGTCAACCTGTCGCACCAGTCGTTTCTGGAGCCGACGGGCGCTCGGACCGAGCTGTGGAGCCTAGTCCTGGAATCGCAGTTCCCGAAGGCGTTTCCGCTCAGTTGCCGGATCACGTGGAAGAAGTGACCGCGCCGGCACGGGTCAGCGGCGGCGCCCGGGCGCCGAGAATGACGAAACGCATGGCCCCGGGCTAAACTGCGGGCAACATCCGCGGGGAGCCGCCATGCCGACCAACCGTTATCCGACGCTCGATTTCGATCTCGGCGCCGAGATCGATCAGCTCCGCGACACCGTGCGCGCCTTCGCCGATGACGAGATCGCGCCGCTCGCCGCCGAGATCGACCGCACCGACAAGTTTCCGCGCGCGCTGTGGCCGAAGATGGGCGCGCTCGGCCTTCACGGCGTCACCGTCGAGGAGGAGTATGGCGGCACCGGCATGGGTTATCTCGCCCATGTCGTCGCCATGGAGGAGGTGAGCCGCGGCTCGGCGTCGGTCGGCCTTTCCTACGGCGCTCATTCCAATCTCTGCGTCAACCAGATCCGCCGCAACGGCAGCGAGGCGCAGAAGCGGCGCTACCTGCCGCAGCTGATTTCCGGGGTGCATGTCGGCGCGCTCGCCATGAGCGAGCCGGGCGCCGGCTCCGACGTCGTCGCCATGCGGCTGCGCGCCGAGAAGAAAGGCGACCGCTTCGTCTTCAACGGCAGCAAGATGTGGATCACCAACGGGCCCGAGGCGGAGACGGTGGTGGTCTATGCCAAGACCGACCCCGACGCCGGTCCCCGCGGCATCACCGC
>DASQSR010000233.1:0-4326 GCA_035642295.1 Allostellaceae bacterium
TGGCCGAGATAGTTGACGGTGATCCAGAACGGGAAGGTCAGGAGGAGGGCGATCCCCGCGAACGCCCAGCTCGCCAGGAACTTGCCGAGCACCGCGGCGGTCATCGAGATCGGCAGGGTGAGGAACAGCTCGATCGTGCCGCTGCGCCGCTCCTCGGCCCAGAGCCGCATGGCGAGCGCCGGGATGAGCACGAGGTAGAGCCAGGGATGGAAGGTGAAGAAGGGCTGCAAATCGGCCTGGCCGCGCTCGAAGAAATTGCCGAGGAAGAAGGTGAGCGAGCCCGCCATGACCAGGAAGATGACGATGAAGACATAGGCGAGCGGCGTTGCGAAATAGCTCTGCAGCTCGCGTCGGAAGATGATCAGGGTGCCGCGCATGATCAGGCTTCGGGGCGCAGGGTGATGGCGCGAAACACCTCGTCGAGCCGCCCGCGCTCGACGCGCAGCGCCGTCACCGACCAGCCCGCGGTGCGGACGAGGTCGGTGACCTCGGTGATGATCGAGCCGCCGGCGTGCGGAAACACCATCAGCGCCCGGCCTTCGAGATCCTCCACCGGCTCGACCGCGACGACGCCCGGCAGCCGCATCAGCGCGGTCGCGGCGTCGATGCCGTCGCGCGCCAGGGCGAGGCGCACGGCGTTGTGATGGCGCGAGCGCGCGGCGAGCGCCGCCGGCGTGCCGTCCGCCAGCACGCGGCCCATGGCGATGACGATGGCGCGCGTGCAGATCGCATCCACCTCCTCGAGCAGATGGGTCGAGATGACGATCGCCTTCTCCGCCGCCAGCGCGGTGATGAGCCGGCGCACTTCGTGCTTCTGGTTGGGGTCGAGACCGTCGGTCGGCTCGTCGAGGACGAGGATGTCGGGCTCGTGCAGCAGTGCCTGCGCCAGGCCGACGCGCCGCTTGAACCCCTTGGACAGCGTCTCGATCGGCTGGTGCATCACGCTCATGAGCTGCGTGCGCTCGACGGCGAGCGCGATGCGCCGGCGCCGTTCCTCGCCGTGGAAGCCGCGGATGCGGGCGATGAAATCGAGAAAGCCGGCCGGCGTCATGTCGGGATAGGCGGGCGCGCCCTCCGGCAGGTAGCCGATATGGCGCTTGGCGGCGATCGGTCGGTCGACGATGTCGGCGCCGCAGATCACCGCCGTGCCGCTGGTCGGCGCGAGAAAGCCGGTGATCATCTTCATCGTCGTCGATTTGCCGGCGCCGTTGGGACCGAGGAAGCCCAGCACCTCGCCGCGCCCGACGGCGAACGACACGTCGTTGACGGCCGTGATCGGCCCGAACCGCTTGGTCAGGTGGCGGACCGAAATCATCTCTTGCATCAGCGTGAGCTCACCCGCGTGTGCCCGTCCCAGGGGCTTTTGTCATTGCCGCCCCATGTGCCGCATTTCATCGGCTGAAATCAAGCCCAAGCCTGCATCGGAGCAAGTAAATTCGCTGTAATCTCGGCTGATGGCTTCGGCCGCGGCGATCCCATCGAATGGCATCAGCCGTCTTTTCAGCGGCATTCTTGCGCCTGCGAAGACTTCATGCAGCGTGGTCCGCTGTGGCGCCATGGGATGCGCACGACACGAAAAGCACTTGAGTCTCCATAGCGTAATCGGCCGTCCCCGCGAAGGCGGGGACCCGGGAGGAGCGCTTCGGTCATCACACTTGAAGCCTCTGGATGCCCGCTTTCGCGGGCCAGGCGATTGTTGAGGGCGCCGTCTCCGCGCAATCGTGCGGCGCTGGCGCGGTATAGACGCGCCCGATACCCCCGCAACCGGCGCTAGCCCCTTGCCGGCAGCAGCTTCTCGATCTCGGCAATGACCATCGGGTCGGTCGGCCGCACCGGGGAGGGCCAGGCGCCGGCCAGCGCGCCATCGCCGGCGATGAGGTATTTGTGGAAGTTCCAGCGCGGCGCGCCGGCCTCGCCGAGCGCTTCGGCGATCCAGCGGAAGAAGGGATGGGCCCCGGGCCCGGTCACCCGTTGCTTTTCCGTCAGCGGGAAATCGACGGCATAGCGGGTCTCGCAGAACCGCTGGATCTCCGCCGCACTGCCCGGCTCCTGCTCGCCGAAATCGTTGGACGGCACGCCGATGACGACAAGGCCGCGCTCGCGGTAGCGCCGCCACACCGCCGCAAGATCGGCGTATTGCGGCGTGAAGCCGCAGAGCGAGGCGGTATTGGCGACGAGCAGCGGCCGGCCGCGCCATTGCGCAAGGTCGAGGCTCCCGCCCGCCAGCGCCGCGAAGGAGAAATCGTGCGCGTTCATCTCAGCCATAGCGCTCTTCCGTCCAGGGATCGCCGCGATCGTGATAGCCGCGCTCCTCCCAGAAGCCGCGCCGGTCGGCGGCGATGAACTCGATGCGCCGCAGCCACTTGGCGCTCTTCCAGAAATAGAGTCGCGGCACCACCGCGCGCACCGGTCCGCCATGCTCGCGCGGCAGCGGCCGGCCCTGCCAGGAATGCGCCAGCAGCACGTCCTCGCCGGCGAAATCCGCCAGCGGCAGGTTGGTGGTGTAGTCGTCATAGCTGTGCAGCACGACGAAGCGCGCTTCCGGCTTGGGCCTGACCGTGGCGATGATGTGGCGCGCGCTGACCCCGTCCCAGGCATTGTCGAAGCGCGACCAGGCGGTGACGCAGTGGATGTCGGAGACGTCGCGGAACGCCGGCTGGGCGCGGAAGGCCGCCCAGTCCCAGCGCACGGCGTGCTCGACCAGCCCGTCGATGGTGAGCGCCCAGTCCTCCGGCGCCACCTCGGGCTGGATGCCGAGATCGAGCACCGGCCAGTTCTCGACGCGGCGCTGGCCCGGCGGCAGGCGCTCGGCCTCGGGCCGCGCCGCGCGGCCGGTCAGCAGCCGCCCTTCGCGCGCCCAGCGCTCCTTGCTCTCGACCAGCTTGCGCCGCGCCCGACCCAGCAGCCCCTCTTCGTCCTCGGCCATCGCCTCACCTCTCGTCGCGTCCCCAGCATAGCTCCGGGCGGCGCGAGCGTGCAGCCCCCGCGCCACGCGCGCGCCCCGAGGTTTCGATTGCGCCAGAGCGGCGCTGCGGCGAGACTGGCGCCCCGCTTTCCCGCCCTGGTGCCGATGCCCACCGCTCTTCTCATCGATCTCGTCAAAGGCGTCGCCGTCGGCATTGTCATCGCTCTCCCGGTGGGGCCGGTGGGGCTGCTCTGCGTCCGCCGCACGCTCTTCGAAGGCCCGATGTTCGGCTTCGTCTCGGGCCTCGGCGCTGCGACCGCCGACACCGTCTTCGGCATCATCGCCGGCTTCGGCCTCACCATCGTGCGCGATTTCCTGCTGCGCTTTCACGCTTGGCTCGGCGTCGGCGGCGGCGTTTTCCTGGTCTATGCCGGCATCAAGGCGCTGCGCCAGCGGAGCGTGGTCGAGCCCGAGCCGCTCGAGAACGAGGAGGAAGCGCTCTTCGCCGCCTATGCCTCGACCTTCGCCCTCACCATCACCAATCCCATCACCATCCTCGCCTTCGCCGCGATCTTCGCCCAGGTCGGCGTCAGCGCGGAGGCGGGATATCTCGACACCGCCGCGCTGGTCGTCGGCGTCTTCGGCGGCTCGCTCCTCTGGTGGCTCGGCCTCAGCTTCGGCATCGCCGGGCTGCGCCGCATCGTCGGCACCGTGCGCCTCACCTGGCTCAACCGCATCTCTGGCGCCATTCTCGCGCTTTCCGGCACCGGCCTTCTCGTCGCGGCGCTGCTGGCGCTCTCGGGGCACCCGCTCTGAGCACCACCAAATGCGGTGCGGTGCCTTCGGCATCGACGCGCAATTGCTAGAACTGCGGGAGAAACTTAACCGGGAATTCACGCTGCTCGTGGATTATCGGTGCGGGCGCGCGGCAGCGTCCCTGACACAGCAGGCGCGATGGCGGCTCACGAAAGGCAAAGAGGTGCGATCCTCGGCGCGGTGCTGATCGGCGCCGCCAGCATCGTGCCGCTCGCCTGGCTTCAGGCGCGGCCGCGCGATTTTGCTGAAGTCGCCGCGATCTTCCCGCCCTGGATCGGCAGTGAGCGCGCGTTCGCCCTGGTCCTCGCGGCCCGCGGCCTCGTCGTGCGCGAGGGCGCGCGCGACTGGATCCTGGTGGTGCATGGCGACGATCCCGGCTTGATTCGCCGGCTGTATTCGGTCGGTGCCTGGGCGGTGATCGATCCTGTCGCATTCGGCGGCTGCCTCGTGCAGCCGACCGCAAGCACGGGGCTGTGAGGATGGTGATGGAGACGGTGATGGAGAGTTCGAGCCTCAGGCAAATGCGCGCGAGCGTGGCGCGCTTCTTTATTCTCGCTCTTTGGCTGCATCTGCCGCTGCTGTTGCTGGTTGGCCTGATCAACGAC
>DASQSR010000234.1:0-4077 GCA_035642295.1 Allostellaceae bacterium
TGTTGAGGCTCACCTCGCTGTTGGTCATCTTGGCGATGTCGAGGCGCAGCTTCTCGATGTCGGCGCCCTTCTTGCCGATGACGACGCCCGGCCGCGCCGAATGGATGGTGATGCGCGTCTTCTTGGCGGCGCGCTCGATGACGATGCGCGAGACCCCGGCCTGCTGCAGCCGCTCGGTCAGGAACTTGCGCAGCTTCAGATCCTCGTGCAGCAGTCCGCTATATTCCTTGCGCGCGAACCAGCGCGAATCCCAGGTGCGGTTGATGCCGAGCCGGAGCCCGATCGGGTTGACCTTCTGGCCCATTATGCCTGCTCCTCCTGCCGCCGTTCCTCGCGTTCGCGCACGACGACGGTCAGATTGCTGAAATACTTGTCGACGCCGGCGGCGCGGCCGCGGCCGCGGGCGTGGAAGCGGTGCATGGCGAAGGCGCGGCCGACGCTGGCTTCCTTGACATAGAGCTTGTCGACGTCGAGCTGGTGGTTGTTCTCGGCATTGGCGATCGCCGCCTGCAGCACCTTCTTGACGTCGCGGGCGATGCGGCGCGGCGAGAAGGTGAGCTCGTTGAGGGCCACGGCGGCGCTCTTGCCGCGAATCATCTGCGCGACGAGGTTGAGCTTGCGGGCGCTCACCTTGAGGGCGCGGGCATAGGCGAGAGCCTCGGTCTCGGCCAGGCGGCGGGGGGCGGCTTTCTTGCTCATCAGCCCGGCGCCTTCGACCGCACCGCCTTCTTGTCGGCGGAATGGCCATGGAACGTCCGGGTCGGCGCGAACTCGCCGAACTTGTGGCCGATCATGTGCTCGGTCACCAGCACCGGGATGAATTTGTGCCCGTTATAGACACCGAACGTCAGCCCGACGAATTGCGGGAAGATGGTCGAGCGTCGCGACCAGGTCTTGATGATCTCATTGCGCCCGGACCCGCGCGTCTTCTCCGCCTTCTTGAGGAGATAGCCGTCGACGAACGGGCCCTTCCAGACCGAGCGTGCCACTGTCGTCCTCCGTTACTTCTTCCGGCGACGCCGCACGATGTAGCGGTCGGTCGCCTTGTTCTTGCGCGTCTTGGTGCCCTTGGTGCCCTTGCCCCACGGTGTCACCGGATGACGGCCACCCGAGGTGCGGCCTTCGCCGCCACCATGGGGATGGTCGATCGGGTTCATCGCCACGCCGCGCACCGAGGGCCGCCGGCCGAGCCAGCGGTTACGCCCGGCCTTGCCGATGCTGATGTTCTGCCGGTCGGGGTTGGAGACGGCGCCGATCGTCGCCATGCACTCGGCGCGCACCATCCGCACCTCGCCCGAGGAGAGGCGCAGCAGCGCATAGCCGGCGTCGCGGCCGACGAGCTGGGCGTAGGTGCCGGCGGCGCGGGCGAGCTGTCCGCCCTTGCCCGGCTTCATCTCCACATTGTGGATGATGGTGCCGATCGGAATGTTGCGCATCGGCATGGCGTTGCCCGGCTTCACGTCGACCCGGTCGCCGGCGACGACCTTGTCGCCTTCGCGCAGACGCTGCGGCGCCAGGATGTAGGCGAGCTCGCCATCCTCGTAGCGGATGAGGGCGATGAAGCCGCTGCGGTTGGGATCGTATTCGAGGCGCTGCACCTCGGCCGCCACGTCGTGTTTGCGGCGCTTGAAGTCGATGATGCGGTAGCGCTGCTTGTGGCCGCCGCCGCGCCAGCGCAGGGTGATGCGACCGTGATTGTTGCGGCCGCCCTGCTCGCGCTTGCCTTCGGTCAGCGCCTTGACCGGCCGGCCCTTCCACAGCTCGCGCCGGTCGACGGTGATGAGCTGCCGCTGCCCCGGCGTCGTCGGCTTGTAGGTTTTGAGCGCCATCGCCTCAGACTCCCGTCGTCACGTCGATCTTCTGCCCCTCGGCGAGGGTGACGATCGCTTTCTTGTAATCCGAGCGCCGGCCGAGCGCGCCGCGGAAGCGCTTCAGCTTGCCCTTGACACGGATGGTGTTGACCGCGGTGACCTTGACCTTGAACAGGCCCTCGACCGCGGCCTTGACCTCGCGCTTGTTGGCGGTGAGCGGCACGCGGAAGGTCACCTGGTTGTGCTCCGAACCCATCGTCGCCTTCTCGGTGATCACCGGCGCCCGCACCAGGTCGTACATCTGATCGCGCGTGAGCTTCGCCTCTTCGCGCGGAATGAAACGGAACCTGCTCATCTGAGGCGAGCCTCCAGGTGTTGGACCGCATCGCGCGTCAGCACCAGCGTGTCGCGGCGCAGGATGTCGTAGACATTGGCGCCCTGCTGCGGCAGCACGTCGACGTGGGGCAGGTTGCGCGCGGCGCGGGCGAAGTTCTCGTCCAGCGTCGCGCCGCCGATGATCAGCACCGAGCTCCAGCCGAGCTTCTGGAAGCGCTCGGCGAGCGCCCCGGTCTTGGGCTTGTCGAGCGCCGCCTGCTCGAGCACGACCAGCTTGCCCTCGGCCTGCTTGGCCGAGAGCGCGGTCTTCAGCGCGAGGCGGCGCACCTTCTTCTGCAGGCCGAATTCATGGCTGCGCACCACCGGGCCGAAGATGATGCCGCCGCCGCGGAACTGCGGCGAGCGCAGGCTGCCCTGGCGGGCGCGGCCGGTGCCCTTCTGCCGCCACGGCTTCTTGGTCGTGCCCTGCACCTCGCTGATGCCCTTGGTCTTGTGGGTGCCGGCGCGGCGCTTGGCGAGCTGCCAATGGACCATGCGCGCCAGGATGTCCTTGCGCACCGGCACGCCGAAGACCTCGTCGGCGAGCTCGATGTCGCCGACGCTCTTATTGTCGAGGTCCGTGACGGGGAGCTTCACGACTGCCCTCCTTCGGCCGGCGCCGCCGCGGCGGCCCGCAGCGCGGCGGGAAACGGCAGGTCCTTGGGCGGCTTGCGCTTGGCTGCGTCCTTGACCAGGACATAGCCGCCTTCGGCGCCCGGCACCGCGCCCTCGATCATGATGAGCCCGCGCTCGTCATCGGTGGCGATGACGCGGAGATTCTGCGTGGTCACCCGCGCATCGCCGTAATGGCCGGCCATCTTCTTGTTGCGGAACACCTTGCCGGGATCCTGGCGCTGCCCGGTCGAGCCGTGGCTGCGATGCGAGACGGAGACACCGTGGGTCGCGCGCAGGCCGCCGAAATTGTGCCGGCGCATGACGCCGGAGAAGCCGCGGCCCTTGCTGGTGCCGGTGACGTCGACGAACTGCCCGGCGATGAAATGCGCCGCCGAGAGCTCGGCGCCGATCTCGAGCAGCCCCTCCTTCGGCACGCGGAACTCGACCAGCTTGCGCTTGGGCTCGAGCTTCGCCACGGCGTAGTGGCCGCGCATCGGCTTGGTCACGTTCTTGACCTTGGCCTTGCCGACGCCGAGCTGGACCGCGGTATAGCCGTCTCTCTCCGCCGTGCGCACGGCGACGACCTGGCAGTTGTCGACCTTCAGCACCGTCACCGGCACGTGGCTTCCTTCCTCGGTGAAGAGGCGGGTCATGCCCAGCTTCTGGGCGATGAGACCGGTCCGCATGACATGTCCCTCAGAGCTTGATCTCGACGTCGACGCCGGCGGCGAGGTCGAGCTTCATCAGCGCGTCCACCGTCTGCGGCGTCGGATCGACGATGTCGATCACCCGCTTGTGCGTGCGGATCTCGAACTGCTCGCGCGACTTCTTGTCGATGTGCGGCGAGCGCAGCACCGTGAACTTCTCGATCCGGGTCGGCAGCGGAATGGGACCGCGCACGCGGGCGCCCGTCCGCTTGGCGGTGTTGACGATCTCGCTCGTCGACTGGTCGAGGACGCGATGGTCATACGCCCTCAGCCGAATACGGATATTCTGATTGTCTACCGCCATATCACCACCTCTTCAACCGCCGCTCGCGTCAAGCCGCCAACCTCTGTTTCGCCGCGGCGCTTTCTCTTTCTACTTCAAGATTTTGGCGACGACGCCAGCGCCCACCGTGCGGCCGCCTTCGCGGATGGCAAAGCGCAGACCCTCGTCCATGGCGATGGGCGCGATCAGCTCCACCTCCATCTGCACGTTGTCCCCCGGCATCACCATCTCCGTGCCTTCCTTCAGCTTCACCGTCCCGGTCACGTCCGTCGTCCGGAAATAGAAC
>DASQSR010000235.1:0-3143 GCA_035642295.1 Allostellaceae bacterium
CACCGGTTTCGGTCCTGCATTTGAACCTGCCCGTCACTATCGGCCGGTTCTGGACCCCGGCCTACCGCGAGGCCTGGCGGTCGCTGCAGGAGGCGCTCGCCCGGAAATACGACAGCGATCCGCTCATCCGCGAAGTCTCGAACACCTCCTGCTCTTCGATCACCGACGAGCCCTTCCTCCTGCCTGCCGATCCCCTGTCGCTGCGGCATTTGCTCGATGCCGGCTTCGACAGCGACGCGGACCGCGACTGCCTCGCGCAATCGGCCAAGGACTACGCGCTCTGGCGAACGACGCGCATCGACTATTATTTCAATCCGTTTCGCGGCATCGTTGGCGGCCGGCCACAGGTCGAGCCCGAGGTCGCCCTCGCCATCATGCACCAGTGGCGCGAGCAGCTGGGCCCGCGCGGCATTCTCAGCAACCACGCGCTGTCGAGTCCGCCGTCGCCGCATCTTGACGGCATCTATCATGCCATTCGTGAGCTGGGACCGCCGATCGAGTTCCAGACGCATGCGCCTCGGGGCCTCGATTGGGACGCGACCATCCGCTACGCGGTCTCGCTTGGCGCGGCTTCGGTCGAGCTTTGGCCCAACACGCATTTCGGCGGCTTCACGCAGATTCCGCCCGACCAGCTCAAGGAGTGGGCCGCTGAGTTCAAACACAACTGAGCGCCGGCGGCGCCAGCGCTGCGCCCGTGGCGGATAGCCCCGCCTATATCGGCTATGTCGACGGGCTCCATGGCGGCGCGCTGGCCGGCTGGTGCATGGCGCGCGATCGTTCGCCGCGCCGCGTCAGCGTCCGCGTCTTCGAGGGCGCCGAGCTGCTGGGCGAGACGACCGCCGACCTCTATCGCGCCGATGTCCTGCCGCTCGGCGGCGACGGTTATCACGGCTTCAGCTTTCCGCTGCCGCCGCAGCTGAGCGACGGCGAGCTTCACGCGCTCACCGTCCGCGTCGGACCCACCGGCGAGGTGCTCCCGGGCTCGCCGGCGGAGATGCGCCTGATGCCGCTCGATCTCTCCTATGAAGGAGAGCTCGAAGGCGTGGTGGAGGGAAAGGCGGTCGGCTGGGCGCAAAACTGGCAGCTGGCCGACGAAGATCCGGTCGTCGACATCCTCGCCGAAGGCCATATCGTCGCGAGCGGCCGAGCCTATGTCGTCGCCGGTGAGGAAACGCGCCGCTTCGCGCTTCCCTTGCCGGAGTTCCTGCTCGACGGGAAGGAGCACCTGCTGACGGCCACGGTCGGGCCGCGCCAGGCGACGCTCGCCGGCTCGCCTCTCCGCTTCCGCTTGCGGGTGGTCGCGGACGAGATCGATTTCGCCTCGGCGCGGCGCCGGCTCGACGCCAATCTCACGGCGATCGAGGGTGTCGAGACGCGCCTCCACGAAATCGCCGGCCTCGCCCGGCGCTCGGCGCAGTTCAACCAGCTGGCCGCCGACACGCTGCAGGACATCCGCCGCATGCTCGGCGGCTTCGACCACAAGCTGGCCGAGATCGGCGCCCTCATCGACGCGCTCAGGGTCGACGAGATCGCGCTGCCGCCGCTGCTGCTGGAGCAGCTCGAAGCGGCGGCCGCCGATCTCGCCCAGACCGCGGGCGAGGTCGGCATGATCGGCCGGCTCGCTCAGCCGGAGCCGCCGGTTCCCCTTCTCGACGAGGTCACGCGGCGCTTTCCGCCCCTGGAATTCGCGCGGCCCGCGGCGCCTCGGGTCTCGATCGTGATCCCCGTCCACAACAAGTTCTTCTACACCTATCAATGTCTCGCATCGCTGCTCCGGCACCCGCCGCACGCGCCGGTCGAGATCGTTCTCGTCGACGATGCCTCCACCGACGAGACGGTGCTGGCGCCGCACCTCCTTCCCGGCGTCACCGTCGTCCGGAACGCGGCCAATGCCGGCTTTCTCGACAGCTGCAATCGCGGCGCGGCGGCAGCGGCGGGCGCGTACCTGATGTTCCTCAACAACGACACCACGCTTCACGCCGACGCGGTCGACGAGCTGCTCGGCAGCTTCGACCGCCCCGGCGTCGGTCTTGTCGGGGCGAAGCTGGTCTTTCCCGACGGCCGCCTTCAGGAAGCCGGCGGCATCGTCTTCCGCGACGGCGGCGCGATCAATTACGGCCGCGGCGACGATCACGCCAAGGGCGAATACAACTATGTGCGCCCGGTCGATTATTGCTCGGGCGCCGCCATCATGCTGCCCAAGGCGGTCTGGAACGAGGTCGGCGGCTTCGACGAGCGCTACCGGCCGGCTTATTACGAGGATGCCGATCTCGCCTTCAAGGTGCGCGCGGCAGGGCTCGCCGTCTGCTATCAGCCTTTCGCCGTCGTCACGCACTTCGAAGGCATCAGCTCCGGCACCGACCCTCGCCGCGGCGTCAAAGCCTATCAGGCGCGCAACGCCAAGCTCTTCGCCGAGAAATGGAGCGGCGTTCTCGCGGCGCATCGGCCGAAGGGCGAAGGCACGGCGCGCGAGCGGGATCGCGGCGTCAGCCGCCGCGTGCTGGTGATCGATGCCTGCACGCCGACCCCCGACCAGGATGCGGGCTCGACGGTGACCTTCGAACATATGCGCGTGCTGCAAAGCCTGGGCTTCAAGGTCACCTTCATTCCCGAGACCAATTTCGCCTTCGTGCCCGACTACACGACGGCGCTGCAGCGGCTCGGCATCGAAGCAGTCTACGCTCCCTCCTATCACCGCATGGACAAATTCCTCGCGGAGCGCGGGGAGGAATTCGACCTCATCTATGTCCATCGCTTCAGCGTCGCCGAGCGCTGTCTGCCGCTCCTGCGCAAATACGCGCGCGCCGCGCCGATCCTGTTCAACACGCAGGACCTTCACTATCTCCGCGAGGAGCGCGCCGCGGCACTGAGCGGGGCGGCGGCGGACCTCGCCGGAGCCGCCGAGACCAAGGCGCGCGAGCTTGCCGTCATCGGCGCCGTCGACGGCACCATGCTGTGCAGCACGGCGGAAGTGGCGCTGGTCGAGCGCGAGCTGCCGGACAGCTTCCTCTATTATTTCCCCTGGCTTATCAAGGCCGAAACGCTGCTGCGCCCGGCTTTCGCGGAGCGCGAAGGCTTCATGTTCCTGGGCGGCTTCGGCCACCCGCCCAATGCCGATGCCGTCGCCTATTTCGTGCGTGACG
>DASQSR010000236.1:0-2682 GCA_035642295.1 Allostellaceae bacterium
TCCGCCATCGTGCCATGACACACAGCCTTTGAAGAGGCGATGCGCCAGGCCGCTGAATGGCAACAGCGCGCTAACGCACACAGTCCTGGCGATCGTCGGGCCGTCCGGCGAGGAGCCGTGGGCGGAACTGAAATCGAGAACGTAAGCGACCACGGAGCCCCGCCCTCACCGACGGGGCTTTTCTTTGGCCGCCGCGCCAAAACCTCGATTCATGAGGACGCAGACGAGCGCCGCGGGCCGCGGGGATCGAGGGCGTCCTGCAGCCCGTCGCCGAGGATGTTGCAGGCGATGACGGTGACGAAGATGAGCAGGCCCGGATAGAGCGCGAGTTGCGGCGCGAATTCCACCGTCTCCTGCGCGCCCGTCAGCATGTTGCCCCAGCTCGGCAGCGGCGGGGCGATGCCGAGGCCGAGAAAGCTCAGCACGGATTCGAGCAGGATGATCTGCCCGACCGAGAGCGTGGTGGCGACGATGATCGGCCGCGCCAGATTGGGCAGGATGTGGACGAGCATGATGCGGCCGGGCGTGGCGCCGAGCGCCGTCGCGGCGCGGATAAAATCCTGGGCGCGCAGCGACAGCGTCGCACCGCGCACCAGCCGCGCCACGGTGGTCCAGCCGACCAGTGCTACCAGAACGATGATGCGATAGAGGCTCGCCGCTTCCGACTGCACCAGCGCTGCGGGGAGGCCGAGCTTGGCGAGGTCGATGGCGGCGAGCACGACGAGCAGCGGCAGCAGCGGCAAGGCGATGATCCCGTCGGTGAGGCGCATCAGCAGCGCGTCCAGCCGGCCGCCGCGATAGCCGGCGGTAACGCCGATCGTGGTACCGACGCCGGCGGCGGCGATCGCCGCGGTGATGCCGACGAGCAGCGAGACGCGGCCGCCGTCGAGCAGCCGCAGCAGCAGGTCGCGGCCGAGCTCGTCGGTGCCGAGAGGATGGGCGAGCGAAGGCGGCGCCAGGCGGCGATAGAGATCGACGGTCTCGGCATCGGCGCCGAGCAGGACGGCGATCGCCGGCGCTGCCGCGGCGGCGAGCGCCAGCAGCAGCAGGAGGGCGCCGCTCCAGGCGACGCGCGGCTCGCTCAGCGCGCGGCGGGCCCCCCTCACCGATAGCTGATCCGGGGATCGGCCGCGGCGTAGGCGATGTCGGCGGCGAGGTTCGAGAGCAGCACCAGCAGGGTCGCCAGCAGCAGCGCGGCGAGCGCCAGGTTGAAGTCGTTGCCGAGGATGGCGTCGTAGATGAGCTTGCCCATGCCGGGATAGGCGAACATCGTCTCGGTGACGAGCGCGCCGGAGAAGAGCGAGCCGAAGGAGAGCGCGACCACGGTGATCACCGGCACCAGCGCATTGCGCCACGCGTGGTGCCAGAGAATGCGCGCCTCGCTCGCGCCTTTGGCGCGGGCGGTGCGGACATAGTCCTGGCGCAGCGCCTCGATCACCGCAGCGCGAGCGTAGCGGAGATAGCCGCCGAGGCTGGCCAGAGTCAGCACCGTCACCGGCAGCACCAGATGCCGGGCGCGGTCGAGCAGCCCGCCATCGCCGATGGTGGCGACGCCGCCTGGCGGCAGCCAGCCCAGCGCCACGGCGAAAACAAGGATAAGCATCAGCGCCAGCCAGAACGGCGGCACGGAGATGCCGGCGAAGCTCAGGAGATTGACGATCGTGTCGAAGGCCGAGCCTGGCCGGCGCGCCGCGAGGGCACCGAGCGGCAGCGCAAGCGCCAGCGCCAGAACGAAGCTCAGCCCCATGAGCACGCCGGTATTGACCAGCCGCGGCAGCAGCGCCGCGATCGCTGGCATGGCATAGAGCCGCGAATAGCCGAAATTGCCGTGGAGCGCCGCCGCGGCCCAGGCGAGATAGCGCTTCAGCAGCGGTTGATCCAGGCCTTGCAGCGCCTTCAGCCGCGCCACGTCGGCCGCCGTCAGATGCGGGTCGGCGGCGAGCATCAGGTTGATCGGATCGCCCGGCATCAGGCCGATCAGCCCGTAGATGACGAAGGACATGACGGCGAGAACCAAGAGCACCTGGAGGAGCCGCGCGAGGAGGAAACGGGTCACCGCGTCATCAGCCCGCGACGCGCCCGACGACGCGCCAATCTTCGATCCAGAGCGTCGTCGGCGCCTCCTGGCCGGTGGGCACGACGCCCTCGAGCCATTTCGGCAGAACATAGGCATCGGCGCGGAAGAACAGCGGCAAGGCGGGAAGCTCCTCGGCATAGAGCCGCTCGAGGCGATGCCAGAGCGCGGCGCGGCGGTCGCGGTCGAGCTCGACCTCGATGGCGTCGATGAGCCGGTCAACCTCGGCATTGCGGAAGCCGCCGGAATTCTCGCCGTTGTAGCCGTTGGCCGCGGTGGGAATCTCGTCGGAGCGCAACAGGCTGCGCGGATCGTTCTCCGGCGCGCTGATCCAGGCGAGCAGCATCATGGTGAACTTGCGCTTCAGCAGGCTGTCGCCGAACAGGACGCGCGGCGGCAGGTTCCTCAGCGGCACTTCGATGCCGACCTGCCGCCACTCGCTCTGCAGCACTTCCTCGATCAGCTCGCGGATGCGGTTGCCGGAGGTGGTCTGAAGCTCGAGGCTGAGGCGCTGGCCGGCCGCGTTGCGGCGGATGCCGTCGCCCTCGGCATGCCAGCCGGCGGCGTCGAGCAGCGCCCGCGCCTTGGCGGGATCGTAGGGATAGCGC
>DASQSR010000237.1:0-11672 GCA_035642295.1 Allostellaceae bacterium
TCGGCCGCGCGCACGGACCGCTGGTCCTTTCCGACATAAGTCCCGCGTTCCTGCGGGCGCTCTCCCTCCGCAATCACCGTCTTCCCAGCCTTCAGGCCACCATACCCCACATGAACCTCCAGGAACTCAAGCGGAAATCCCCGGCGGAGCTGCTCCACTTCGCCGAGGAGCTGCAGATCGAAAATGCGTCCTCGCTGCGCAAGCAGGACATGATGTTCGCGATTCTGAAGACGCTCGCCGACAATGATCAGGCGATCTACGGCGACGGCGTGCTCGAGGTGCTGCAGGACGGCTTCGGCTTCCTGCGCTCGCCCGAGGCCAACTACCTGCCCGGGCCGGACGACATCTATGTGAGCCCGAGCCAGGTGCGGCGCTTCGGCTTGCGCACCGGCGATACCGTCGAAGGGCAGATCCGCTCGCCCAAGGATGGCGAGCGGTATTTCGCGCTGCTCAAGGTCAACCAGATCAATTTCGACGACCCGGACCGGCTGCGTCACCGGATCAACTTCGACAATCTGACGCCGCTCTATCCCGAGGAGAAGATCAAGCTCGAGCTCGACGATCCCACCAAGAAGGATCTGACGACCCGGGTCATCGATCTCATCACGCCGCTCGGCAAGGGCCAGCGCGCGCTGATCGTCTCGCCGCCGCGCACCGGCAAGACGGTCATGCTGCAGAACATCGCCCATGCCATCGCCTCCAACCATCCCGAGGTCTATCTCCTGGTGCTGCTCATCGACGAGCGGCCGGAGGAGGTGACCGACATGGCGCGCACGGTGAAGGGCGAGGTGGTGAGCTCGACCTTCGACGAGCCGGCGGTGCGCCATGTGCAGGTGGCGGAGATGGTGATCGAGAAGGCCAAGCGTCTCGTCGAGCACAAGCGCGACGTGGTGATCCTGCTCGATTCGATCACGCGTCTCGCCCGCGCCTACAACACCGTGGTGCCGTCCTCGGGCAAGGTGCTCACCGGCGGCGTCGACGCCAACGCGCTGCAGCGGCCGAAGCGCTTCTTCGGCGCGGCGCGCAACATCGAGGAAGGCGGCTCGCTCACCATCATCGCGACGGCGCTCATCGACACCGGCTCGCGCATGGACGAGGTGATCTTCGAGGAGTTCAAGGGCACCGGCAATTCCGAGATCGTGCTCGACCGCAAGGTCGCCGACAAGCGCACCTTCCCCGCGGTCGACATCACCAAGTCGGGCACGCGCAAGGAGGAGCTGCTGGTCGACAAGGGCGTCCTCGCGAAGATGTGGGTGCTGCGCCGCGTGCTGATGCCGATGGGCCCGATGGACGGCCTCGAGTTCCTCATCAGCAAGCTCAAGGAGTCGAAGAACAACGGCGACTTCTTCGAGGCGATGAATACCTAGCGAATGCGCGCAGCGCATTCGCAAGTTTTCAGTCGTCAGTTCTCAGTTGTCAGTAAGAGGCCTTACTGACAACTGATCACTGACGACTGATGACTGCGCTAAACCGTAAACACCGTCGAGCCCGTCGTCTTGCGCGATTGCAGGTCGCGATGCGCCTGCGCCGCGTCCTTCAGGGCGTAGGTCTGGTGCACCTCGATCTTGACCGCGCCCGAGGTGACGGCGTCGAACAGGTCCTTCGACATCGCCAGCATGTCGGCGCGCTTGGCGGCATAGGTGTTGAGCGTCGGCCGGGTATAGAAGAGCGAGCCCTTCTGGCCGAAGATGCCGAGATCGATCGGGCCGATCGGGCCCGAGGCCTGGCCGAAATTCACCATGAGCCCGGCCGGCCGCAGGCAGTCGAGCGACTTCATGAAGGTGTCCTTGCCGACGCTGTCAAAGACCACCGGCAGCTTGTCGCCCTTGGTCAGCTCCTTGACGCGCTCGACGAAGTCCTCGCGCGTGTAGACGATCGGGTAGTCGCAGCCGTGGTCCTTGGCGAGCTTCGCCTTATCGTCGCTGCCGACCGTGCCGATGACGGTGGCGCCGAGCGACTTCGCCCATTGGCAGGCGATGAGGCCGACGCCGCCGGCGGCGGCGTGGAAGAGGATGGTGTCACCCTTCTTCACCTTGTAGATCTGCCGGATCAGGTATTGCGCGGTGAGGCCCTTCAGCATCATCGCCGCGCCTTCTTCATCGCTGATGCCCTTGGGCAGGACCACCAGGCGGTCGGCGGGCATGATGCGCGCCTCGGCGTAGGCGCCCAAGGGGCTGTTGCCATAGGCGACGCGGTCGCCAACCTTGATGTCGGTGACGCCGGGGCCGACTTCTTCGACGACGCCGGCCGCCTCGGCGCCGAGGCCGCTCGGCAGCGGCGCGGGATAGAGCCCGCTGCGCACATAGGTGTCGACATAGTTGAGGCCGATGGCGGTGTGGCGCACGCGCGCCTCGCCCGGGCCGGGCTTGGCGAGCTGCACCTCTTCCCATTGCAGGACTTCGGGCCCGCCGGGCTTGTGGAAACGGATCGCATGGGGCATTGGGGTTCCTCCTCTTTGGTTTGAGCCGAGATGTTTTTGAAGGTCAGCCGAGATGCTTCTTGAAGAAATCGGCGGTGCGCTGATTGGCGAGGTCGGCCGCCGCCTTGTCGTAATGCTCGCCGCCGATGCGGGCGAAGGCATGGTCCTGCTGGGCATAGTCGCAGAGCGTCACCTGCGCGTTGCCCTGGAGCGCCGCCTTCACCTTGGCCTGCGCCTCCGGCGGCACGAACTGGTCCTTGTTGGCGACGTGCAGCAGCAGCGGCTTGCGGATGTTCTTGGCCTCGTCCAGGAGATCGGCGAGGCCGACGGCGTAATAGCCGACATTGGCGTCGCTGTCGCTGCGCGCTGCCATGAGATAGGCGAGCTTGCCACCGAGGCAGTAGCCAACCGCGCCGGCTTTGCCGGTCGAGGCGGCGTGGCCGCGCAGCGCCGCCAGCGTCGCCTTCAGGTCGTCGACGCCCTTGTCGGTGTCGAAACCCTGGAAGAGCTTGAACGCCTTGTCCCATTCGGCCTTGGTCTGGTCGGTGATGTCGACACCAGGCTCCTGGCGCCAGAAGAGGTCGGGGCACATCACCGTGTAGCCGCGGGCGGCGTAGCCGTCGGCCAGGTCGCGCATGACCTTGTTGATGCCGAAGATCTCCTGGATGAGGAGAATGCCGGGTCCCTTGCCCGACTTGGGCGTGGCGAGATAAGCCTTGAAGCTGCCGCTTCCATCGGAAGCGCGGATCGTCACCTCGGTCATAACCCCTCCCGATCGGTGTTGTTCAGGCGATGAGGCGAAGCCGCTAGCTTAGCGGCAGCGCGCACGGGACGGAAGACGGGGTCGAGAGCCATGGATGATCGGGTGCAGAGAGCGGGGGTTCCGGAGGAAGCCGATGGCTTGCCGCTCGCGCAGCGGCGCTGGGCCGTGCTCACCGTGGCGCTGGCCATCACCATGTCGGTGCTCGACGGCGCCATCGCCAATATCGCGCTGCCGACCATCGCGCGCGACCTGAACGCCAGCCCGGCGGCTTCGATCTGGGTGGTGAACGCCTACCAGCTCGCTGTTACCGTGCTGCTGCTGCCCTTGTCCTCGCTCGGCGAGATCCTGGGCTTTCGCCGCGTCTACTGGGTAGGGCTCAGCGTCTTCACGCTGGCCTCGCTGAGCTGCGCCCTGTCGGACTCGCTTCCCGTGCTGACCCTGGCGCGCATCCTGCAAGGGATCGGCGCCGCCGGCATCATGAGCGTCAACGGGGCGCTCATCCGCTTCATCTATCCGCGCCGGATGCTCGGCTACGGCATCGGCGTCAACGCGGTCGTGGTCGCGGTCTCGGCCGCGGTGGGGCCGACGGTGGCGGCGGGGATTCTGGCGGTCGCGCCCTGGCCCTGGCTTTTCGCCGTCAACGTGCCGGTGGGGATCATTGCCCTGGTGGCCTCGCGCACGCTGCCGAAGACGCGGCGGGCGCGGCGGCGCTTCGACTGGCTGAGCGCGCTGTGGAACGCGCTCTTCTTCGGTCTTCTCGTCACCACCATCGACAGCGTCGGCCATGGCGCGGCGTGGTGGGAGAGCGGCGGCGAAGCGGTGGGCGCGCTGGTCGCGGGTCTCGCGCTGGTGCTGCGCCAGCTGCCGCAGACCTCGCCGCTGCTGCCGGTCGATCTGCTGCGCATCAAGCTGTTTCGCCTGTCGATCGCGACGTCGGTTTCCTCGTTCATCGCGCAGATGCTGGCCTATGTCTCCTTGCCCTTCCTGCTGCAGGACCAGCTCGGCCGCAGCCAGGTCGAAACCGGCCTGTTGATGACGCCCTGGCCGCTGGCGACGGCGGTGGTGGCGCCGTTGGCCGGCCGGCTCGCCGATCGCTACGCCGCGGGCCTCTTGGGCGGGCTCGGCCTCGGCACCTTCGCGCTCGGCCTGCTGCTGCTGGCGCTGCTGCCGCCCGCGCCTGGGATCGGCGACATCGCCTGGCGCATGGTGATCTGCGGCGCGGGCTTCGGCTTGTTCCAGTCGCCCAACAACCGCGCCATCATCGGCTCCGCGCCGCGCGAGCGCAGCGGCGGCGCCAGCGGCATGCTCGGCACCGCGCGCCTCTTGGGCCAGAGCATCGGTGCGGCGCTGGTGGCGCTGATGTTCGGTGTGTTCGGTACCGGCGCCACCCAGGCGGCGCTGTTCCTCGCCGCCGCCTTCGCCGCCGCGGCGACGGGCGTGAGCCTGCTCCGCCTCGGTGAAGGCGCTGGGCCGCGCTGAGCCTTACGTCGCGGCGACATCGAGCGCATAAAGCGCCAGCGCCGCTTCCTTGCCGCGCAAATGCCAATCGCCGAGCGCGCGCTTGGTGATCCCCGCGGGAAGCGCCTCGACGCGATCGATGAGCGCCGCCGAGGCGAGCACGGGATGACCGGTATCGCGGCAGGCCTGCTCGATGCGCGCCGCCGTGTTCATGGCATCGCCGATGAGCGCGATCTCCATCTTGACGATGCCGAGCTCGCCGATCACGACCGGGCCGCAATGGAGCGCGGCGCGGAACTCGGGCGTGAGGCCGAACTCGCGCTGGTAGCGCGCGGCGCGCGCGGTGATGCGCGCGTGTGCGGCGAAGCAGGCGCGGATCGCGGCCGCGGCGTTGCTGGCGCGGCGCAGCCGCCAGGTCGCGATGATCTCGTCGCCGACATATTTGTGGATCTCGCCGCCGGCGCCGGTGACGGCGATGCTGACATCGGCGATGAAGCGGTTCAGCAACGTGAGAAAGCGCCGCTCGCCGAGACGCTCGGCGATCGCCGTCGAGCCCTTGAGATCGATCAGCAGCAGCGCGCGAGTCTCGAGACGCGGCCGGTGGTAGCGCCCGGCGGCGAAGTTGAACAGCACGCCCGGCCCCAAGAGCAGGTTCATCCCGGAGAGAAGGTTGAAGCCGAAGGCGACTGCCAGCGACAGCAGAAACTCGTCGCGGGGGATGGACAGGGCGGAGCTCTGCGGCCCGCCCATGACAACGCGCGCGCCGATGAGGCTCGCGAGAATGACGCCGAGATAGACCAGCGAGCGCAGGCTCAGCAGCACCAGGAACGGCGCCTGGCGCAGCCGCTCGGCCCAAGGGAAGTTGAGGGCGATCTCGAACGAGCTCAGCACCAGCCCCAGGGTCGCGCCGATTGCGGCGCCGCTGAGATAGCCCTCGACCGGGGTGTCGCCGGCCGCGACGACTTGGAAGCGACCGATGGTGATACCCGCCGCGGCGCCCAGCAGCGTGAACCAGAGGATGCGGAGAATGAGGCGGTGCAGGAGCATTGGTCTCGGCTCGGCGGCGGCATTGGCGATCTTACCCGCGGCAACCCGGCGCTGCATATCGCCGCCGGCTCTTCGCTGTGAGCGGCGTCACTCGGCGCCGGTGCGGGAGCGTGCAATGTTGGTGGCTGGCGAAGGGGATACCGCCATGACCCTGCTCACCGATATCGCTCGCCTCACGCTGTGGTTCCTGCCCGTGGCGGGAGCGCCGCCCGCACCGTGGCAGGGGCTTGCCCGCAATCTCGCCGAGGAAGAGATCCGCTATGCGGCGCAGCACGGCTTCATGCGCGCGCCCGATGGCAGCTGGAAGAGCGCGCCGCCGCCGGAGCAGCGCTGACGCCCGCCCGTCAGGTCGAGAGCGCCTGACAGATCTCGGCGAGAATCTCGGCGGCGCGCAGCGGCTTCATCAGCAGCTTGCCGTGGCGCACCCCGCGCCCCTCCGTCTTTTCGGCATGGCCGGTTAGGTAGAGAACGCGCAGCTCCGGGCGTAGCAGCTTACCCTGCCGCGCCAGCTCGAAGCCGTTCAATCCCGGCATGACCACGTCGGTGAAGAGGAGATCGACCGGGTGTTCCGCCAGGAGCCGGATCGCTTCGTCGCCGGTGGTCGCCACCAGCACGGAAAAGCCGTGCTGCTTGAGCAGCTCGATGACCGCGGCGCGAACATGCGTATCGTCTTCGGCGAAAAGGATCGTAAATTGCTTCATCTCGTCACCAGCGCTGCGCCGCTGAGGTTGCGCGAGGCCTATCCTGTTACGGGGAGTGACGAGGGCGGCAAGCCCCCAATTGTGGGGTGGCCGAGCGGTTGACGCTATTTTCATCCGCTGATTGCAGCCGCAGGCGCGATTTTTCCGCGGTGAGCGCGGCCAGCGACGTGCCCCGCCACGATATTGCCACCGCGAGGTGCCCCGCTAGGAACGGCCGGCGAGATCGGCGGCGAGCGCCTCGGGCTCGGTGAAGGGCAGGGAGCAGACCGTGCCTTCGCAGACATAGGCGGTGGCGCGGCCCTCGACCTGGCCCTTGCCGAAGGCGGGATGGCCGGCGGGCAGGGCCGCCTCGGGCGGCACCAGTGTCAGCACCTTGTTGGGCAGTCCGATGCCGGTGACGGCGCGGCGCAGCGCTTCCGCGTCCGGCGCGCCGCGGCGGCCGCGAATGACGATCTGCACCGCACGCTGCAGCAGCTCATTGGCATTGATGAGCGCGGCATAGCCGAAGCCATGGCGGCGCAGGTCGCCGGCGAAGGCGGCGATGACGCGCTCGGCGCGCGCGCGATAGGCATCGTCGCCGGTGAGGTAGAAGAGCCGCGCCAGCACCCCCGTCATGACGCCGTTGCCCGAGGGGTTGGGACTGTCCTGCGCCGTCTTGACCCGGGTGATGAGCGCTTCGGTGTCGTCGGCGGTGAAGAAATAGCCGCCGCCGGCGGCGTCCCCGTAATGCCGGTCGGCGATCGCGACCCAGTGCCGGGCGCGCGCGAGATAGGCATCGTCGCCCGTCGCTTCCAGCAGCGCGAGCGCCGCGCGCGCCATGTTGGCGTAGTCGTCGAGCACGGCGTGATGCCGCTTGCGTCCGGCGCGCCAGGCATGTGCGAGGCGGCCCTCGCTATCGCTCATCGCCGTCGTGATGAAGGCGAAGGCGTTGCGCGCGAGCTCGAGCCAAGGCGGGCGGTCGAAGACGGTGGCGGCTTCGGCCAGCGCCGCGATCATCAAACCGTTCCAGTCGGCGAGCACCTTGTCGTCGAGGCCCGGACGCACCCGCTGCGCGCGCGCCTCGAGCAGCAAGGCGCGGCAGGCGGCGAGCTCCGCCTCGGTGGCGGGATCGGCAAGCTCCCGATGGTCGAGGCGATTGAGAATGGTGTGGCCTTCCCAATTGCCGGAAGCGGTGACGTCGTAGACCTCCTTGAAGCGCGCGGCGCGCGCGCCCAGCACCCGGTCGATCTCGGCCTCGCTCCAGACGTAGAACTTCCCTTCCTCATGCTCGCTGTCGGCATCGAGGCTCGAGGCGAAGGCGCCTTCCGCCGTCAGCATTTCGCGCGCGACCCAATCGATGGTCTCGGCGACGCGCACGGCGTAGAGCCCGCGCCCGGTGTCCTGCCAGACCAGCGTCAGCAACGCCAGGAGCTGCGCATTGTCGTAGAGCATTTTCTCGAAATGCGGCACGAGCCAGCGCTGGTCGACGGCATAGCGCGCATAGCCGCCGCCGAGATGGTCGTAGATGCCGCCTTGCGAGATGTGGTCGAGGGTGAGCAGCACCGCGTTCAGGAACGGCTCCTGCCGCGTGCGCTTGTAGGCGCGCCAGAGCAGCTCGAAGAGTCCGGTCTGCGGGAATTTCGGCGCGTCGCCGATGCCGCCATTGAAGGGATCGACCTCGCGCACCAGCCGCTCGGCGATGCGCTGGGTCTCGTCGATCGAGAGCAGATCCCCCGCTTCGGGTGCGGCGAGGCGGCCGAGCGCGGATTTGAGCGCGCCGACATTCTGCACCACCTTGTCGCGCTCGTTGCGATAGGCGTGGTCGATGGCGCGCAGCACATCGGGAAATCCCGGCCGTCCCCAGCGCGCCGTCGGCGGAAAATAGGTGCCGCCCCAGAACGGCTCGCCGTCGGGCGTCAGGAACATGGTGAGCGGCCAGCCGCCTTGCTCGCCCAGCAGCGCCAGCGCGTGCTGATAGATGGCGTCGAGATCGGGGCGCTCTTCGCGATCGACCTTGATGCTGACGAAGAGCCGATTCATGAGATCGGCGATCGCCCGGTCCTCGAAGCACTCATGCGCCATCACGTGGCACCAGTGGCAGGCGGCGTAACCGACCGACAGCAGGATCGGCTTGTCGGCGGCCTTGGCGGCGGCGAGCACGGCCGCGCTCCAGGCCTGCCAATGCACCGGATTGTCCTTGTGCTGCAGCAGGTAGGGGCTGGTCTCGTCGGCGAGCGTGTTGCGATCCATGATGAGCAAACAACCTTGTCGGCCGGCCGGCGCATTGCGCCCGGCAGCATTGGACTATACTCTGCCTCGGCGTACCCTGGCCAACCTCGTCCTCGACAGCCGCATGCCCGCTGATCCCGCGCTCTTCTACCGCAAGCATGTCTTCTGCTGCACCAACACGCGGCCGCCCGGCCATCCCCGCGGCTGCTGCAGCGAGAAGGGCAGCGAGAAGCTGCGCAATTACATGAAGGTACGCGCCAAGGAGCTCGGCCTCGACGACATGCGCATCAATTCCGCCGGCTGCCTCGAGCGCTGCGAGCTGGGCCCGACCATGGTGATCTACCCCGAAGGCGTCTGGTACAGCTATCACAGCACCGCCGATATCGACGAGATTCTCGAGACCCATCTCGTCGCCGGCGGCCGGGTCGAGCGCCTGATGCTGCAGCCGGATCAGAAGCCGCCGCCGCAGAAGTAGTTGTCAGTTCTCCGTGGTCAGTTATCAGTAGGACGGCGCCACCGCTGACAACTGAGAACCGACAACTGACGACTCCGACCGACACCATCTTCGCGCTCGCCACGGCGCCCGGCCGTGCCGGCATCGCCGTGCTGCGCCTCTCGGGGCCCGAGGCAGGGAGGGCGCTGCGCGCGCTCGCGGGAAGGCTGCCGGCGCCGCGGCAGGCAACGCGTGCGCGCTTTTCCGATCCGCGCCGCGGCGAGGTCATCGACGACGGGCTGATGCTGTTCTTTCCCGCGCCGCGGAGCTTTACCGGCGAGGATGTGGCGGAACTCCAGGTTCATGGCGGGCGCGCTGTGGTCGCGGCGCTGGTGGAGGCGCTCGCGGCGCTTGGCCTCCGACCGGCCGAGGCCGGCGAGTTCACGCGCCGCGCCTTCGAGAACGGCAAGCTCGATCTTACCGCCGCGGAGGGCCTCGCCGATCTCGTCGCTGCCGATACCGCGGCTCAGCGCCGCCAGGCCTTGCGCCAGCTCGAAGGCGAGCTGGGACGGCTCTACGAGGCCTGGCGCGCGCGTCTCCTCGGCGCGCTGGCGCAGCTCGAGGCCGAGATCGATTTTCCCGAGGAAGGCTTGCCGCCGGCGCTTTTTGCGCGGGTTACGGCGGCGGCGGCGGCGTTGCGGGAGGAAATCGCCCGCCATCTCGCCGATGACCGCCGCGGCGAGCGCCTCCGGGAAGGCGTCGCGATTGCCATCATCGGTCCCCCCAATGCCGGAAAATCGAGCCTGATGAACGCGCTGGCGCGGCGCGACGTGGCCATCACCGCGGCCAGCGCCGGCACCACGCGCGACGTTCTCGAAGTGGCGCTCGATCTCGGCGGCTATCCGGTGCTGCTCGCCGACACCGCCGGCTTGCGCGAAGCGGGGGACGACGTCGAGGCCGAAGGCGTGCGCCGCGCCCGCGCGCGCGCCGAGGCCGCCGATCTCCGCCTCGTCCTGCTCGATGCGACCCGGCCCGAAGAGGCGGCGGGCCTGGCGGGGCTGATCGATGGCAACGCGCTCGTCATCGCCAACAAGATCGATCTCGCGCCCGGGGATGGCGCACGCTGGGCGGATGAGCTGGGGGCGGGGCCGGCGCTGCGCCTTTCGGTGCGGACGGGCGAGGGAATGGAGGGGCTGCTCGCGCGGCTCGAAGCCGAGATCGCTCGGCGCTTCGCGCCGGGCGCGGCACCGGTCGTCACCCGTGCGCGCCATCGCCGCGCCCTCGAGGATTGCGTTGCCGCCCTCGACCGCTTCCCCGCCGCAGGCCTCCCCGAGCTCGCCGCCGAGGATCTCCGCGCCGCGACCCGGGCCCTCGGCCGGATTACCGGTCGGGTCGATGTCGAAGATATGCTCGATATCATCTTTCGTGAATTCTGCATCGGTAAGTAGTGGTTTAGGATGGCCGCTGTTGCCGGAGGAGGGTCGAATGGCGGCTTGTCGCTGCGGGCGCGAGGCGGTCGCGCCCGATCGCCGGCGCTTCCTGGGCTGGGCGGCGCTGGGCGGCGCCGCGCTCCTGGTGGGCGGCGGCCGGGCCTGGGGTGCCGCGAAAGCACCCTATTTGCTGCTCAATTGCATCGATTACCGGCTTGCCGCGGCAACCACGCACTATATGGCAGGGCGGGGGCTCGAGCGGCAATACGATCAAATTGTCTTGGCCGGCGCTTCGATCGGCATTGCCACCGACCGGGAGCCGGCCTGGGCGACGACCTTCTGGCAGCACGTCGACATCGCCCGCAAGCTTCACGGCATTCAGCATCTGGTGATCCTGGAGCATCGCGACTGCGGCGCCTATGCCGTGCTGCTTGGCGAGGATTTCGCTAAAAACCCCGCCGCCGAGACGCGAATTCACGCCCAGATGGCCGGAAAGCTTGCCGCCCTGATGAAGCAGCGCCATCCGGAGCTCACCACCGAGGCCTTCCTCATGAGCCTCGACGGGAAAGTCGAACGGCTTCCATCGGCCTAATTAGCCGCAAAATTGCCCACATCCACGAAGATTCTTGCGGTGGTGATGAAGTAACACTCGCCGGACCGCAAGGAACGGTCCTCAACTTGCGGCTGTCGAAACTTCGTCAGGCGCTTCAGTTGAAGGTAAAATTAAAGATGTCCACGAGATTACAGAAGACTGCCGCACTCGTCGCGGTACTGGCGCTTGCCGCATGCGCTACTGAAGAGGGCCCTGGGCCGCTTCCTGTTTGGTTTAAGGAAATTCAGTCCAAGGCTGAGGCTGGCGATGCGCCGTCTGAGGCCAGGATTGGCGCCCTCTATCTGACGGGCGTTGGCGTGTATCAAGACGACGCAAAAGCCCTGCAATGGTGCCGAAAAGCAGCAACCCAAGGGAACGGTGAGGGTGAGAACTGCCTCGGGCTCCTTTATCAGTATGGGCGAGGGGTCTCGCAGGATAACAAGCGAGCCTTGGACTGGTACCGCAAATCAACGGGACACAAGTTTGAGCCCGCGAAAGCGAATCTCGCGGCGCTCGAAGAATTTGTGCAACTGGGACCTGTCGGATTCGAAAACAAATATATGAAATTCCTGGAGATGTTGCGGTCTAAACGACAGGCGATAGAGGCACACGATCCCCGCC
>DASQSR010000238.1:0-2551 GCA_035642295.1 Allostellaceae bacterium
CATTGAACTCGGCCTACCCACGGTACTGGTCAACCGCGCCGACCCGGATCGGCGGCTGCCTGCAGTCACTCCCGATGATCTCGAGGGAATGCGTCTGGTTGTGCAGCACCTCGTCGGTCTGGGGCATCGCTGCATCGGCCATCTCGCAGGGCCGCAGGACGCCTCTACCGGCCTGCTGCGGGCCGAAGGGTTCCGAACCGCAATGAAGGAGGCCGGACTGGCGTTGGGTCCTGTAGGTGTCGCCGACGCCTACACACGGGAGGCCGGACAGGCCGCCACCGAGCGGCTGCTCGATACCCGGCGTGGCCTGACCGCGATTGCCGCCGCCAACGACCTGCTCGCCCTCGGGGCCATGCGCGCGCTGTCCGCGCGCGGCCTCTCCTGTCCGGGCGACGTATCGGTCACCGGCCATAACGATATGCCTTTGGTGGATATGGTGCAGCCGCCGCTGACCACGATCCGCATCCTGCACGATCGGATTGGCCGAGAGGGCGCGCGCTTGCTTCTGGCGCGTATCGCCAGCCCCGATGCGCCGCCGGTCCAGATCCGCACCCCGCCGGAACTGATCGTGCGTGCTTCCACTGCCGCTCCGCCCGGCGTGCGGGCGCTGGCGCTCGCCAAAGGCTAGTCGGTCGCGTCGTTGAAAATGAGCGCCTTCCCCTTGTATGGGGTTTTCTTTGTCAAGAGGAAAAATGCGTTCTCGTCGAGGCGGCTCGGGTGCGCGCTTCGTTTGGGCGTTTTGTGCCTTGCGGCGATGCCGACGGATTGGTCGTGGAAAACGACGGGCTGAGCGCGCCTCCATAGCGCCGTAGCGAAGCCCGTCGTTTTCCACGACCACGGAACCGCGGGGCGGCCATCGGTTCGGCGAGGCGACGTCGCGAGGGGAACCATGCCGCGGGCGCCAAATCATCGCGCCACAACCTTGTATTCGGCGGGTCTTGCGACCCGGACCATGATGCACTCATGCGCATCGGCGGCGAAGTTCCTCGGAGGCGGACCATTCTCTCCCTCGGCGCGAAGGCCATGGTAAGGTGCGGCCACCGCCACCTCGGATCGTTGCCCGCTCGAGCGGATGTTCGCTCACGGCGGGAAAATGAAGCTCCTTTTCAGGAACGAACTGGGGAAGCCGAGGTCTCTTTCGAGTTCGGCCGTTCGATGTCCGGACTCACGCCGGGTCGAACAGGACGACGCCGGTCGGCACGAGGCCGTCCTCGACGAAGCGCCACAGGTCGATCAACAGCTTGCGCGCCAGCGCGACGATCATCGTCTTGCGCACGCCGCGCGGCCCATTGGCGGTGCGCGCCTCGAACCACTTGGCCAGCGCGCTGTCCTTCTGGAACATCAGGAACCGCCAGGCGAGTTGGATCATGCCGCGCCGCACGCGCGCATTGCCCGCCCGCGCCAGACCCTTCTCACGACTTCGCGAGCCGCTCTCGTCGGGCGAGCCGGTCAGGCCGCCGTAGCGGGCGACGGCGCGCCGGTCGCGCAGCTTGCGCGAAAGCACTTCCACCACCAGCATCTCCGCCGTCTCGAGGCCGACGCCCTTGATGCTCGCCAGCATGAGAACCATCGGGTGCACGCCTTCGCGAGGCGCCTTTTCGAGCCGGGTCTCGCGCGCCTTCTCGATCTGTTGGATCTGATCGGCCACGAAGCGCAACTGCGCCATGTCGCGCCGCAGCTCGGCCAGGGTGTTGGGCGGCAGCGGCTCGCCCGCTCCGCTGCGCAGCTGTTCGAGCTGCTCGGCCGCCTTGCGCAGTTTCGGATTGAAGCCGCGAATGCCCAGCCGCGCCAGCGCGCTCTTCATCCGATTGACGATCCGGCTACGCTCGTTGACCCGGCTCTCGCGCTCGCGGGTGGGGCGTTTGGCGTCTTCCTCCGCCAGCGTCGGGATCGCCGCCATGCTGCAATGGTCGGCCTCGCCGCGCAGCCAGCCCAGGAACGCGCGCATCAAGAGCTCCGTGTCGAGCCGATCCGTCTTGGCGCGCCGGTGATCCCGCTTGACCGGGATGCTCGTGGGATGAATGACATAGGCCTCGATATCGTGCTGGCGGAGCAATCGCGCGAGCCAGAAGCCGTCGCGCCCCGCCTCGAAGGCGACGCAGACCCGCCGCACCACGCGTCCGGCCCGCCGCGACTCCTCGCGCCAGCGCTCGATCAATTTGAACAGCCGTTCCGGGTCCGGCGCCAGCTTCTTCAGCGGATCGCGCGCCAGGCCAGGCGCACGCGCGGCGACGAGCCAACTCGACTGGCTCAGTTCAATGACGACGATCAACGTGCTATCTGGGTCTAGGACGGCGAGAGACTTGCTCAGATCGACAGGCTTGGGCATGGAGCGCTCCATCGTGGGAATCACAACGGCGATGGTGCACTATTCTCGCCGTCCGCCCCATAGCATCTCTCCCGCGAGAGCAGGAGAGGGGGCTCACCTGCGCCCGACGATTTCGCGCGCGATGATGACGCGCATGATTTCGTTGGTGCCCTCGAGAATCTGATGCACGCGCAAATCGCGCACGATCTTCTCGACGCCGTAATCGGCGAGATAGCCGTAGCC
>DASQSR010000239.1:0-2308 GCA_035642295.1 Allostellaceae bacterium
CCGCCGCCGGGTCCGCCGGCGGCGCGCCCAGCGCGGCAAGATCGGCGCGCGGCGGCGCCAGCCGATGGATCGCCGCCAGCGCCTCGGCGAGCGCGGCGATGAGCCCTCCCCGCTCGCCGCCGAGCGTTCCGGCGACGATCCGTTCCGGCGTCGCCTCGCCGGGAAGGCGGCGCATCACCAGGAACGGGGTGCCGATGACCGAGGCGTCGCGGCAGAGCAGCAGCGGCTCGGGCGTCGGAACGCCGGCGGCATGAACCGCGCCGAGCACGGCGAACTCGCCGGCCCCGTCAAGGCCGATGCCGAGGGCGGTCGCGGCCCGGTGGCGCAGCACCAGGGACTGCCGCCCGGCCAACGTTCCGCCGGCGAAATCGACGTCGAGCCGCCAGTTCTCCTGCACCGCCCCGCCGGGAAGACGTTCCAGCGCCGAAATCACCGCCGCGCGCGCTTCCGTTGCGCTTGCGAGCCAGTGGCCGAGCCGCGCCCTCTGGGTCACACGCTCGCCGCCGCGTGCCCGCCATCGACCGGCAGCACCGCGCCGGTGATATAGGCGCCCGCCTCCGAGGCGAGCAGCAGCAGCGCGCCGTCGAGATCGGCGGGGTCGCCCGCACGCCCCATCGGGATGCGGGCGATGAGCGCCTGGCCGACCTCGCTCCTGAGAAAGCCGCGGTTCATGTCGGTCTCGAAATAGCCGGGCGCGATGGCGTTGACGGTGATCCCTTTCCGCCCCAGCTCCATTGCCATGGTGTGGGTGAGGTGGACGAGCCCGGCCTTGGCGGCGCAATAGCTCGGCACGTTGCGGATCGGGCGCAGCGCCAGCAGCGAAGCGATGTTGATGATGCGCCCCCGGCGGCCCGAGGCGACCCAGCGCTGGGCGAGCGCTCGCGACAGCAGCCAGGCGCCTTTGAGGTTGGTATCGACGACGCGGTCCCACTCGGCCTCGCTGTGCTCCAGCATCGGCTTGGAGACGGCGATCCCCGCATTGTTGACGAGAATGTCGATGGGGCCGAGCGCGGTTTCGGCCGCCGCGACCGCGTCGTCGACGCTGGCCGCGTCGCTGACGTCGCACAGCACGGAAGCCGCGCGCCCGCCGGCCTGTTCGATCGCGCCGACCGCCTCATCGAGGAGGTCGCGGCGCCGCGCCGCCAGCGCCACCGCCGCGCCCGCCTGCGCCAGCACCGCGGCGAAATGGCGGCCGAGCCCCGCCGAAGCGCCGGTGACCAGCGCGACGCGCCCGGCCAGATCGAAATTCGCCATCGCTGCTTGCTCTTTTTCCGTGGCGCGCCATCCTTGTCGGCGCGCCCGGCAGCGTCAAGGCCGCGAGGAGGCCGCTCATGCGCATCGACATCGTCTCCGACGTCATCTGCCCCTGGTGCTTCATCGGCAAGCGCCGGCTGGAGCGCGCGCTGGCGCTCCGCCCCGAGATCGAGCGCGAGATCACCTGGCGCCCCTTCCAGCTCAACCCGGACATGCCCGACGAAGGCATGGACCGGCGCGCCTATCTCGCCGCCAAGTTCGGCGGCAAGGCGCATGCCGACCGCCTCTATGCCAATGTCAGCGAAGCCGGCGCCACCGTCGAGATCCCCTTCGCCTTCGACCGCATCCGCCGCACCCCCAACACGCGCGATGCCCATCGCCTCATCCGCTATGCCGCGGCGGAGGGCTCCGCCGACCCGATCGTCGAAGCGCTGTTCCAGGCCTACTTCATCGACGGCCGCGACATCGGCAGCCGCGCCGTCCTCGCCGAGGTCGCCGGCGAGGTCGGGCTCGACCGTAATGCCGCCGCGCTCTGGCTCGAAAGCCCCGCCGAGCACGCCGAGGTGCTGGCGGAAGACCGCGGCGCGCGCCGGCTCGGCATCAACGCCGTGCCCTGCTTCATCTTCGACCGCCACTATGCGATTTCCGGGGCACAGGAGGCGGAGTTCTTCCTGCCGGTCTTCGATCTCGTGCAGAACGGCGGCGCGCCGCGCGACTAGTCTCGTCTAGCGCATCAGCGCCCAGCGCCCGTCGGGCTGCTGGCAGACGGTGCCGGTGGCGCGGACGCGCGCGCCGCCGATGAACACGCGCTGCTCCACCACTTGGCAGCTCTGGCCGGTCGCGTTGCGGAATTCCGCGATGACGCGCACCTGCTGCTGATCGGGGGCGACCGCCAGCAGCGGATGGGTCGCCGCCGGGCTGCGCAGGAACGCCTCGAGCGCCGAAATTTCCGGCGTATAGGCGAAGCCGCCACCGCCACCGCCATCCCCGCCCGCGGCGGCAGCGCCCGCTCCCGCGCCACCACCACCCGCGCCGCTGCTGCCGGAACCGCCTC
>DASQSR010000240.1:0-2091 GCA_035642295.1 Allostellaceae bacterium
CGACGAGACCCTGCCGTCCAACACGCTGATGCCGCGCTGGGCCGAGAGCGCCAAAGCGGGCTAGGTCGTCAGATCGCGATCTCGCGCCCGATCTCGACCACGGCGTCGCGCGGCAGCTTGAAATAGTCGCTGACATGCGCGGAGTTGCGCTGCATCGCGGCGTAGAGCAACTCGACCCAGCGCGGCAGTCCCGATCCCTCCTCGGTCGCGACGATGGTCTCGTGGCCGACATAGTAGGTGACGTCGGCGAGGTCGAGGCCGCAGCCGCCGGCATGCGCGTTGCGGAGCAGCGCCGGAATGTCGGGCCGCTCCATGAAGCCGAAGCGCGCCTTGGCGCGCCAGAAGTGCGGCGCGATCTCGGCAAAGGTGAGGCGCGTCGCCTCGTCGAGCCACGGCACCGACTCGATCGTGACCGTAAGCACGAAGACCCGTTCATGCAGGGCGCGGTTGTGCTTTACATGCCAGACCATGACCGGCGGCGCGTCACGCTCGGTCCGCGTCAGGAACACGGCCGTGCCCGGCACGCGCGGAACACCTTGCGCGAGCTTGGCCATGAAGTCCTTGATCGGCACGACGGTCTCCTGGAGCCGCGCCGACACGGCCGCCGAGCCCTTGTGCCAGATCAGCATCACGCCATAGACCAGCGCGGCGAGCAGCAGCGGCACATATCCGCCTTCGGCGATTTTGGCGAGATTGGCGAGGAGAAACGCCGAATCGACGACGAGGAAAAGGCCGGCGAGTGCCACCGCGGCCGGCAAGGGCCACTGCCAGATCTCGCGGATCGCGATGAACAGCAGCGCCGAGGTCATCACCATCGTTGCCGAGACGGCGATGCCGTAGGCCGCCGCCAGATTGTCCGACCTGCCGAAGCCGATGGCGAGGCCGAGCGTCGCCAGCATCAGCAGCCAGTTGACCGCGCCCACATAGATCTGTCCGTAGCCGTGCTCGGAGGTCTGGGTGATCCGCACCCGCGGCAGCCATCCCAGGTGGATCGCCTGTCGCGTCATCGAGAAGGCGCCGGTGATGATCGACTGGCTGGCGATGATCGTGGCGATGGTCGCCAACGCCACCAGCGGCGCCAGCAGCAGCGGCGGGCACAGGCGATAGAAGATGTTCCCGGCGGTGTCCGCCCCATTGAGGACGATCGCCGCCTGGCCGGCATAGTTGAGGACGAGGCTCGGAAAGACCAGCGCCGACCAGGAGAGGCGGATCGGCTTGGCGCCGAAATGGCCCATATCGGCATAGAGCGCCTCGGCGCCGGTGACGCAGAGAAAGACCCCGCCCAGCACCAGGAAGCCGCCGGCGCCGCCCGCGCGCAGGAATGCGAGCGCGGCGCGCGGGTCGATCGCGCGCAGCACCGAGGGATGCTGCGCGATGCCCCAGAGGCCCAGCGCCGCCATGGTCAGGAACCACAGCGCCATGATCGGACCGAAGGCCCGGCCGATCCGCGCCGTGCCTTGCGGCTGGACCGCGAACAGCGCGATCAGGATCACCACCGTCGCCGGCAGGATGTAGGCATGGAAGCGCGGCGTCACGATGTCGAGCCCTTCGAGCGCCGACAGGACCGAGATCGCCGGCGTGATCGCGCCGTCGCCATAGATCAGCGCGGCGCCGAACAGCCCCATGGCGACGATGGCCGCGCGCTTCCGGTGCTTCACCCCGAGCAGCGCCATCAGCGCCAGGATGCCGCCTTCGCCGTCATTGTCGACGCGCATGGCGACGGCGACGTATTTGAGCGAGGTGACGATGATGAGCGTCCAGATCACCAGCGACAGCACGCCGAGCGTCACCAGCGGGCTGGGCTTCGCCCCGGTGAGGTCGAGCACCGTCTTCAGCGTATAGAGCGGGCTGGTGCCGATATCGCCGAAGACGACGCCCAGCGCCGATATGCTCAGCGCCGGCAGACTCGCCGCGAGCACTCCACGTCTTCGATGTCCCAGCGCGAGTTCCCGCAAACCCCGCTCCGCGTGACAGGTGCTTCAGTCACTATAGGCGCGGACATGTGTAGCATTTTAGACGGCCGCAGGAAAACCGCTGCCGGGCCAGCGCGCCGGCTGCTTGCCTGCGACGAGGTCCGCCAGACGGTGCTTA
>DASQSR010000241.1:0-3202 GCA_035642295.1 Allostellaceae bacterium
TACGTCACCGATTTCGAGCTCGACGCCGCCGACATCACCGCGCAGCCCGGGCTCCTCGATGCCCGCCCGCTCGGAATTCTGCCGAGCGGTCCGCTGGCAAGGCTCCGTCAGGGCGATCCCGAGGCCCAGGCGCGCCACCTCGTCGACCTCATGGCCAATTCGCTGGTCGACGATCTCGCCAAAGCGGGGCTTACGGCGCAGCGGGTGCCGGCGGGGACGCCGCTTCCCGGCACCGGGTGGCTGGTGCGCGGCGCGTTTCTGCAAGTCGACCAGGGCAATCGTCTGCGCCGGGCGGTGATCGGCTTCGGGCAAGGCGCGACCCACCTGCAGGTCGCAGCGACCATCGACGAGCTCTCGGCCGTGGCGCCCGCGCCGCTCCTTCAGCTCGACACCAGCGCCGAGAGCGGCAAGCTGCCCGGCGCGGTGGTGAAGCTCAATCCCTATGTCGTGGCCGCCCGTTTCGTCCTGGCCGGGCAGGACCTCGACCGGAATGTCAAGCAAACCGCCGGCGAGATCGCCCAGCGCGTCGTCGCGCGCCTCAGCGCGGCCCTGCCTTCGCCCGCGCGCTAGCGGCTCGGCCGACGCTCTTGCCGCCGTTTCCTCGGCCCTGCCAGAGCGTGCCCGACCGGCCCTGGCGTTTCCCCGGGAAACCGGATAATGCTTAAGCTTCGTCTGCACGCTTTTGGTGCGTTGTGAGGCAATGATGGCGCAGCGATGGAGCCCCGAAACCTGGCGGGGCAAGCCGGCAAAGCAGCTGCCGGACTACCCCGATGCCGCGGCCTTGGCCGCGGTGGAAGCGACTTTGCGCAACTACCCGCCGCTGGTCTTTGCCGGCGAGGCGCGCCGCTTGAAGCAGTCGCTCGCCGCGGTGGCGCAGGGCCGCGCCTTCCTGCTGCAGGGCGGCGACTGCGCCGAGAGCTTCGCCGAGTTCCACCCCAACAATATCCGCGACACCTTCCGCGTGCTGCTGCAGATGGCGGTGATCCTCACCTACGGCGCCGCCTGCCCGGTGGTCAAGGTGAGCCGCATGGCGGGGCAGTTCGCCAAGCCCCGCAGCGCCGACCAGGAGACGCAGAACGGCGTCAGCCTGCCGGCCTATCGCGGCGACATCATCAACGGCATGGAGTTCGCGCCGGCGGCGCGCCGGCCGGATCCGCAGCGCATGGTGCAGGCCTACAGCCAGGCGGCGGCGACCTTGAACCTGCTGCGCGCCTTCGCCCAGGGCGGTTATGCCGACCTCCACCGCGTGCACAGTTGGAACCAGGGCTTCGTCGCCGAGAGCCCGGCCGGGGAGCGCTATCGCGAGCTCGCCGACCGGCTCACCGAGACGCTCGACTTCATGGCCGCCTGCGGTCTCACCTCCGAGACGACGCCGCAAATCCGCGAGACCGATCTCTTCACCTCGCACGAAGCGCTGCTGCTCCCCTATGAGCAGGCGCTGACCCGCGTCGATTCCACCAGCGGTGACTGGTACGACTGCTCGGCGCATATGCTCTGGGTCGGCGATCGCACGCGCCAATGGGACGGCGCGCATGTCGAGTTCATGCGCGGCGTCAAGAACCCGCTCGGCCTCAAATGCGGCCCGAGCCTTGATCCCGCCGATCTGCTCCGCCTCATCGACATCCTCAATCCCGAGAACGAGCCGGGCCGGCTCACCCTCATCGCGCGCATGGGCGCCGACAAGGTCGAGACCAAGCTGGCGCCGCTCATCCGCGCCGTCCTGCGCGAAGGACGGCAGGTGGTGTGGTGCTGCGATCCCATGCACGGCAACACCATGGTCTCCTCGATCGGCTACAAGACCCGCTCGGTCGACCGCATCCTTGCCGAGGTCAAGGGCTTCTTCGCCGTGCATGAGGCCGAAGGCAGCTATGCCGGCGGCGTCCATTTCGAGATGACCGGCCAGGACGTGACCGAGTGCCTGGGGGGCGCCCAGGCGATCAGCGAAACCTCGCTCGCCGATCGCTACCACACCCATTGCGATCCCCGGCTCAATGCGAGCCAGGCGCTGGAGCTCGCCTTCCTCATCGCCGAGGCGCTCAAGAAGAAGCGCGTCGGCGAGACGCGTCGGCGCGCCGCCGCGTCTTTCTGAGCGGCGCGCGCGGGGAGGATGGCGATGCGGCCCGAGCCCAAGGATCTCGCGCGCCTCACCGACGTCTACTTCCTGCGCACGAAGGAGGTGGTGCGGCGCTTCGGCGACCGGGAGGCGACCTATGCCATCTTCATGCGCCGCCCGGTGATCTGCACGCCCAAGCTGATGGTCGATTTCCTCGAGACGATGGCGCGGGAGCGGCAGACCAAATTCGCCATCGAGCTCAACTACGCCGAAGGCGATTGGGTGGGCGCCGGCGAGCCGATGATGTACGTGACGGGCTCGCTCTATCATCTCGTCGATCTCGAGACGGTCTACCTGCAGAAGCTCGGGCCCGCCTGCGTTGCCGCCTACAACGCCTATGCGATGTGCGTCGATCTGCCGAAGACGGCGTTTCTCGCCATGGACGCGCGTCATTGTGCCGGCGCGGAGATGGCGGAGATGATGGCCTATGCCGCTTCGGTCGGCTCCGCCGCGGCGCGGCGCGAGGTGGGCGCGGTCGGCTTCACCGGCAACGCCACCGACGCCACCGCGCATTTCTTCGGCAGCGAGCGCGGGCGCGGGACCATGCCGCACGCCCTTATCGGCTATGCCGGCTCGACCGTCCGCGCTGCCGAGATGTTCCACGAGGCCTTTCCCGATGAGCCGCTCACGGTGCTCGTCGACTATTTCGGCCTCGAGATCACCGACGCGCTCGCCGTTTGTCGCCGCTTCCCCGAGCTCGCTGCCAAAAGCCGCCTCGCGCTGCGCCTCGACACTCATGGCGGCCGCTATGTCGAGGAGCTCGATCTCGCCCGCTCCTATGACGTGCTCGAGCGCCACGCACCGCAGGCGATCCGCGGCTATCGCACCGAGGCGGAGCTGCGCTACCTCGTCGGCACCGGCGTCAGCGCCGCCGCCGTCTGGCATTTGCGCCGGCGCCTCGACGGCGAAGGCTTCACCGGGGCCAAGATCGTCGCCAGCTCCGGCTTTACGCCCGCCAAGTGCCGCATCATGGCGGTAGCGGGCGCGCCCATCGACGTCGTCGGCACCGGCTCCTATCTGCCGGAACTCTGGACCGAGACCTACGCCACCGCCGACATCGTCGCCTATGACGGCAAGCCGCTGGTGAAG
>DASQSR010000242.1:0-7300 GCA_035642295.1 Allostellaceae bacterium
CGCGCCGCCGCGGAGCCGCTCCTCCATCTCTATAACCTGCTGGCCGAGCGCGGCGGTCATCTCCTGGTCGTTGCGCGCCTCGCCCCCGCGCGCTGGAAGCTTGGGCTCGCCGATCTGCGCTCAAGGCTCTTGGCGGCTCCAGCGGTCGCCGTGGCGGCGCCCGACGAGGCGCTGCTCGGCGCGCTGCTGGTGAAGCTCTTCGCCGATCGCCAATTGTCGGTGAGCGAGGAGGTCCTGGCGTTTCTGGCGCTCCATCTCGAGCGCTCCTTCGCCGCCGCCCAGCGCGCCGTCGCCGCGCTCGACGCGGCGGCGCTGGCCGAGCATCGCCGCATCACCGTGCCGCTGACCAAGCGCGTCCTGGGCATCGAGACGGGATAGCCGGCGGTCCTCAGACCGCTGTTTGGCTCTCCACAGGCTGCGCCGCCCGGTCGAACGTCGGGAAGCGATGGAGGTCAGCGCGACGTCGCCGCGGCGGTGAGGCCCGGCCGTATCCACACCGCCTTCGCCACGTCGATCCTTGCCGGGATCAGGCCCAGCGTCTGGAAGGTGTCGGCGATCGCCTGTTGCCGCGCAATGGCCGTCGGCGTCAGAAACCTCACGCCATAGCTGGCCCGTGCGACGCTCGCCCGCTCGTCCTCGTATGTGACGCCGGTGAGCGCTGCCAGGATCTGCGCTGTCGCGTCCTGATGGCTTTCAGACCAGCGCGACGCGTCGTCGAGGTCGCGGACGAGATCGATGATGACCTCGGGATGGCGTTCGGCATAGTCGCGACGGGCGAGAAAAAACGAGTTGGACGGGGCCACGCCCTCGGCCGTGGTGAGGACGCGCACCGCCTCCGCCCGCTCGGTCTCGGCATAGAAGGGATCCCGGATCGCCCAGGCATCGACGCGGCCGGCGCGAAACGCCGCCGCGGCGTCCGCCGGCTGCAGGTAGGCGGGCGTGATCTCGTCATAGCGGAGCCCCGCGGCGGCGAGCGCCTTGACGACGAAATGCTGCACGCTCGAGCCCTTGGTGAAGGCGATGCGCCTGCCCTTCAAATCCTTGACCGAGGCGAACGGCGCGTCGCGGCGCACCAGCAGCGCGAAGTTGCGGCCGGGATTGGCGAGATAGCCGACATAGACGAAGCGCGCGCCCGCCGCCTCGGCGAAGATCGGCGGCGTGTCGCCGGAATAGCCGAAATCGATGCTGCCGGCGGCGAGCGCCTTGAGCAGCGACGCGCCCGAGGGGAACTCGACCCAGTCGATGATTGCGGCGCGTCGGGCGAGCCGTTCCGCGAGCTCCGGCTTCTGCCGCAGCACCGCGAGCGTCCCCCACTTCTGATAGCCGATGCGCAGATGTTGCGCGCTCTCATCGGCGTTGGCGGGAACGAGCGCGGCGGCGACGATGGGCAGCGCCAGCGACAGCAGCAGGACAGCGGCGAATGCCGGCGAGCGGCGAGGGGAGGAGGCGCGCTCGAGCATGGGTACCGCGTCATCCGTCGGCGGCCGCTCGCGCATCGGCGCCAGCAGCTCGCAGAACGGAAAATCGATCGTGGGTCCGTGCACCGGCGCTCATGCGAAGTTGGGATCGCTCTCTGGGCCGCTCATCTCGGTCGTCTCCTGGGCAGGAGGCTCGCTCGTCGGAGGCGCCGCGGCGCTCAGGCGGCGCAGCAGCAGCAGGATGCGTGGCGCAGCCGCGCCCGCGCGCGCTCGATGACGGCGCGAAGCTCTCTCTCGCTGACGCGATCTCGCCGCATCACCAGATGAACCAGGGGATCGGCCAGCACCTCCTCGAGGCGGGGCTCGATCCCGGCTTTGGTCCAGGGGTCGCGCGACGGCGCCAGCCGCGGCAGCTTCCCGGTGTCACGCAGTGTGCCCATGACGTCCTCGTCTCCTTGTCTCTCCGCGCGGGGCGGAGTTCGATGCGGAAAACGGGCCCGGTCATGACAAGCCCGCCGCAGCATGGGAGCCCCGGCGGGTGCCAGGCGCTTTAGCTGCATTTGTTACGCGCCCGCAAGCTGTCTGCTTCAAATCGGCGCGAGACGATAATTCTCTCAAACACAGTTAACGGCTGTCAATAGGCAAGTTAATACGCAGAAATTGTGTATTTCTGTTGGATCGAAACCGTTCGGACGAACACATTGAATTTGCGGCTTTTTTGTCAACCCCGCGAAGGCAAGGGGCCAGGGTGGCGCCGCATGACGATCGAGGAGGACGACCCCGCGCCTTGCGATCGCTGCTGCGCAGACGCGTCAATCGCGGGTCCGCACCTCCGCGAGCGCCGCTACAATGCGCGTCCGCAGCCGCAGGAGAGCGCCATGACCAAGCTGATCCTGACCCGCCACGGCCATGTCGAGGGCATCTCTCCCGAGCGCTTCCGCGGCCGGACCGACGTGCCGCTGACCGAGCTGGGCCGCGCCCAGGCCGCGGCGGTGGCGGCGCGCATCGCCGCCGGCTGGACGCCGCGCCGGGTCTATACCAGTCCGATGAGCCGCTGCGTTGCGACGGGCACCGCGATCGCCGCGGCCTGTGCCGTCGAGAGGCAGACTCTCGACGATCTCAACGACCTCGATTACGGGGAATGGCAGTGGCGAACGCGCGAGGAGGTGGCCGCCGCCGCGCCGGAGCTGCTGAAGCTGTGGGAGAGCGCACCGCATCTGCTGCGCTTTCCCGAGGGCGATTCGCTTCAGGACCTGGTCGCGCGCAGCGCCGACGCCCTGCGCTTCGTCCTCGCGCGTCATCCCGGCGCCGGCGAAGCCGTGGTGCTGGTCGGCCATGACAGCGTCAACCGCGCCCTGCTGCTGCAGCTCCTCGACCAGCCGCTCTCGGCCTATTGGCGCCTTGCTCAAACACCCTGCGCGCTCAACGAGATCGACATCATCGACGGACGGGTGCGGGTGCTGCGCGTCAACGACACGAGCCATCTCCCCGCAGGCTGAGCCAACGCGCCGCGGCTATTCGTCGCCGCGGATCAGCTGCTTCGGCAGCGCGACCGCGACCAGCCGCGCTTCCTTCCGCTCGAGCCGCGACCACGGGAGCTCGGTCTCGAACTGCGCCAGCGCGCCGGTGGGAAAACCGGCGAGTCGCGCCATCAACGATCCGCTAACCACTTCCGAGAGATAAGTCGCCAGTTCATGGAACCCTGGATTGTGACCGACCAGCATCACGCTTTGCGTTTCCGGCTCCAGCCGCCGCAGCCGCGCCAGCAGCTGGGCAGCGCTGGCGAGATAGAGCCCCTCCTCGAACAGCATGTTGGCGGGCGTGGGGAAGGCCGGTGCGACGATTTCGAGCGTCTGGCGCGTGCGCGCCGAGGGCGAGCACAGCACCAGCTCCGGCGCGATTCTATGCTCGGCGACCCAATGCGCCACCGCCTCGGCCGCGCGCCGCCCGCGCTTCTCCAGCGCCCGCTCGCGGTCGGGACCGCTTTCCTCTTGCGGCACCGCCTTGGCGTGCCGGAGCAGATAGAGCGCTCTCATCTTTCTCTTCCGCGCCGCCATGACATCGCCAACGAGCCGTTATAAACTGACGCCCCCGAGCGGGAAAGAGGAGCAGCAACCTTGGCCCAGCCTTTGCGGGTCGCCGCCGCCGACATCGACGTTCATTCCCCGGCGCGCTTTATCAACCGCGAGCTGAGCTGGCTCGCCTTCAACGAGCGCGTGCTCGCCGAGGCCGACAGCCCGCGCCACCCGCTGCTCGAGCGGCTGCGCTTCCTCTCGATTTCGGACAACAATCTCGACGAGTTCTACATGGTCCGCGTCGCCGGCCTCAAAGGTCAGGTGCTGGCGGGCATCGCCTCTCCGAGCCAGGACGGGCTGACCCCGCAGCAGCAGCTCGAGGCGATCAACGAGCGCGCCGGCAAGCTGATGCGCGACCAGCAGGTGACCTGGCGGGTGCTGCGCCAGCAGATGGCGGAGGCGGGAATCGGCGTGATCGGGCCCGAGGAGCTGGGCAGCGAGGACCGCGCCTGGCTCGAAGAGCGCTTCATGGCCGAGATCTTTCCGGTGCTGACGCCGCTCGCCATCGACCCGGCGCATCCTTTCCCCTTCGTCGCCAATCTCGGCCTCGGCCTGGCGCTGCAGCTGCAGCGCCACAGCGACGGCGACCGCATGCAAGCGCTGCTGCTGATTCCGGGAACGCTCAACCGCTTCGTCCGGCTCCCCGGCAAGCCCGTCCGCTTCCTGGCGCTGGAGCAGATGATCGGCCTCTTCCTCGATCATCTCTTTCCCGGCTTCTCGGTCATCGGCCAGGGCATGTTCCGCATCCTGCGCGACAGCGACATCGAGATCGAGGAAGAGGCCGTCGACCTGGTGCGCCTGTTCGAGACGGCGCTGAAGCGCCGGCGCCGCGGCCACGTCATCCGCCTCAGCGTCGAGGCGGGCATGCCCGAGGATCTCCGCACCTTCCTCATCGAGCAGCACGATGCCTCGCCCGATGACGTGTTCGCGCTCGAGGGGCTGCTCGGCCTCGCCGACACCAAGGAGCTCATCATCGACGAGCGGCCGGATCTCATCTACACGCCCTACAACCCGCGCTTTCCCGAGCGCATCCGCGACTTCGGCGGCGATTGCTTCGCCGCCATCCGGCAGAAGGACATCATCGTCCACCACCCCTATGAGAGCTTCGACGTGGTGGTGCAGTTCATTCGCCAGGCGGCGCGCGATCCCGCCGTCGTGGCGGTGAAGCAGACGCTGTACCGCACCAGCGACGACAGCCCGATCGTGCGCGCGCTGGTCGAGGCCGCCGAAGCCGGGAAGTCGGTGACCGCGCTGGTCGAGCTCAAGGCGCGCTTCGACGAGGAGCAGAACATCCGCTGGGCGCGCGATCTCGAGCGTGCCGGCGTCCAGGTGGTCTACGGCTTCATCGAGCTCAAGACCCATGCCAAGGTGTCGCTGGTGGTGCGCCGCGAGGCCGGGGCCTTGCGCTCCTATGTCCATTTCGGCACCGGCAACTATCATCCCTACACCGCCAAGGTCTACACCGACCTCTCCTTCTTCACCTGCGATCCGGCGCTCTGCCGCGACGCGCAGCGGCTCTTCAACTACATGACGGGGTACGCCTCGCCGGCGACGCTGGAGAAGATCGCGGTCGCGCCGATCAACATCCGCCACCGCCTGGTCGAGCTGATCGAAGCGGAGATCGATCACGCGCGGGCCGGGCGCCCGGCGCAGATCTGGGGCAAGGTGAACTCGCTGGTCGATCCGGCGATCATCGATCTCCTCTATCGCGCCTCCGCCGCCGGGGTTGAGATCGATCTCGTCGTGCGCGGCATCTGCTGCCTGCGTCCCGGCGTCCCCGGCCTCTCCGAGAACATCCGGGTGAAGAGCATCATCGGCCGCTTCCTCGAGCATGGCCGCATCGTCTGCTTCGGCAACGGGCGCAAGCTGCCCTCGGACGAGGCCAAGGTGTTCATCTCCTCCGCCGACTGGATGCCGCGCAACCTCGATTGGCGCGTCGAGGCGCTGGTGCCGGTCGAGAACGAGACCGTGCATCGCCAGGTGCTGGACGAGATCATGGGCGCCAATCTGCGCGACCTGGCGCTGTCCTGGCGCCTCCGGCCCGAGGGCGAATATGAGCGCGAGAGCCTGGCGCCCGACGCCTTCAGTGCCCATACCTATTTCATGACCAATCCCAGCCTCTCCGGCCGCGGCAGCGCGCTCAACCGCGCACGGTCGGGTCCGCGCCTGGTCGCCGAGAAGGCCGAGCTCTGAGCCAGCCCCTGCGTCAAGCCCTGCGCATGCGGAGCGTGCCGCGTCGCGGCGTGCGCCGCAAACGCGCGCCGATGCGGCGCGGCTGCGTCGCCGTCGTCGACATCGGCTCCAATTCGCTCCGCCTCGTCGTCTATGACGGCGTCCGGCGCTCGCCGCGCGCCCTCTTCAACGAGAAGGTCATGTGCGGCCTCGGCCGCGGCCTCGAGGCGACCGGTCGGCTCGATCCCGACGGCGTCGAGCTGGCGCGCGACAATCTGCAGCGCTTCGTCGCTCTGGCGCGCAGCCTCGGCGTGCGCCGCCTCGACGTTCTCGCCACCGCCGCGGTGCGCGACGCCAGCGACGGGCGCAGCTTCGTCGCCGAGATCGAGCGTCGTCACCGCCTCAAGGTCAAGGTGCTGTCCGGCGCCGAGGAAGGCCGGCTTTCCGCCTTTGGCGTGCTTGCCGGCATCCCGGACGCCGCCGGCGTCGTCGGCGATCTCGGCGGCGGCAGCGTCGAGCTGGTGCCGGTCGCGGGCGGGGAGCTCGGTGACGCGGCCACCTTGCCGGTGGGACCGCTGCGCCTCGCCGATTACGCCGATGACGATCGCAAGCTGCGCGATGCCATCGACCGGCAGCTCGCCACCGTGCCCTGGCTCGCCAGCGAGGTCGATGGCGGCGCCTTCTACGCCGTCGGCGGCGCCTGGCGGGCGCTGGCGCGCATCCACATGGAGCAGACGCAGTATCCGCTCCACATCATTCAGCAATACACCGTGGCCCGCGGCGAGGCGGAGGATTTCCTCGACATCATCGCGCGCCAGTCGCGCAAATCGCTGGAGAAGATCACCACCGTCTCGAGGAAGCGCCTCGACGTCGTGCCGATCGCCGCGCGCGTGCTGCAGCGCCTGCTGCGCCGGGCCGCGCCGAAGCACCTGGTCTTCTCCGCGTTCGGCCTGCGCGAGGGCCATGTCTTCAGGCTGCTTCGTCCCGAGGTGCAGCGCGAGGACCCGCTGCTGGCCGCGTGCGCCGATCTCGCGCTCGCCAACCGCCGCTTCGGCGCCGACGGGGCGGAGATTTTCGCCTGGATCGATCCGCTGTTCGCCGCCGACGGCGAGGAGCGGCGCCGGCTGCGCCATGCCGCGGCGCTGCTCGGCGATTTCGCCTGGCACGAGCATCCCGATTACCGCGCCGAGCAGGCGCTGCACAGCGTCCTCTATATGCCGGTGGCCGGCCTCGATCACGTCGAGCGCGCCTGGCTCGCCGCCGCCGTCTACACGCGCTACGGCGGCGCCGAGTTCGTCTACGAGCCGCTGCACGCCTTGCTCGACGAGGAGGCACAGGCCGCGGCGCGCGTGGCGGGCCTCGCGCTCCGCCTCGCCTTCACCCTCTCGGGCGGCGTCTCCGGCGGCCTCTCGCGCAGCCGGCTCGCCCTCGAAGGCAACGCGCTGGCGCTGACCCTCGGCCGCGACGCAGGCAAGCGCTACGGCGAAAGCGTCCAGCGCCGCCTCGACGCCCTCGGCCGGGCGCTGGGCAAGCGCACCGAGGTCAAGCGGGCCTGATCCCGCAGCACCGTCAAAACATTGCCCCTCCCCGCTTGAGGGGGCGATGCGAAGGCTCCTGGTCGCTGGTTAAGCGCGG
>DASQSR010000243.1:0-23728 GCA_035642295.1 Allostellaceae bacterium
CGCAGCAAGGTCAACGGCGCCTCATGGCCGCTGTCGCCGCGCGGCAGGTGGGCGGCGCCGCTCACCTCGTGCGGGCTCGACAGCGCCGCCGTCATGGCGTGCTGCGCCGCGCCGTCGTCGAGGCGGCGCAACACCAGGCTGCGCTCGGCGGGGGCGCGCGGCAGCACCTTGAGGGTCACCTCCGTCACCGCCACGAGCGTGCCGAAGGAGCCGGCGACGAGTTTGGCGAGATCGTAGCCGGTGACGTTCTTCACCACCTTGCCGCCCGCCTTGAACGCTTCGCCCCGGCCGGAGACGCCGCGGAAGCCGAGGAAATGGTCGCGCGCCGCCCCCGCCTTGATGCGCCGCGGGCCCGAGAGGTTCGTGAGCACGGCACCGCCCAGCGTGCCGCCCGAGGCCGATCCCAGCAGCGCCCGCCAATCCGGCGGCTCGAAGGCGAGCATCTGCCCCGCCGCCGCCAGCGCCGCCTCGATCGCGCTCATCGGCGTCGCCGCGCCGGCGGTGAGCACCAGCTCGGCAGGCTCGTAGTCGCGGATGCCGGCAAAGGCGGAGAGATCGACAATGTGCGGCAGCTGCTGCGGCCGGCCGAGGCGGCGCTTGCTGCCGCCGGCCACCAGCTCCAGCGGCTCTTCCTGCGCCACCGCCGCGGCAATGATCTCGACCAGTCTCTGTTCGTCCTCGGGGCGGAAGCGGGTCATCTCGCCGTCAGAAACGCGGCAGGTCGGGAAAGCGCGTCTCGCCGCGATGGATATGCATGCGGCCGAGCTCGGCGCAGCGATGGAGCTGCGGGAAGACCTTGCCGGGATTGAGCAGCCCGTCGGGATCGAAGGCGCATTTGAGGCGTTGCTGCTGGTTCAGATCGGTCTCGTCGAACATCACCGGCATCAGGTCACGCTTCTCGACGCCGACGCCGTGCTCGCCGGTGAGGACGCCGCCGACCTCGACGCAGAACCGCAGGATGTCGGCGCCGAATTCCTCGGCACGCTCCAGCTCGCCGGGATTGTTGGCGTCGTAGAGGATGAGCGGATGGAGATTGCCGTCGCCGGCATGGAAGACATTGGCGACGCGCAGCCCGTGCTTGACCGAAAGCTGGCGCATATGCGCCAGCACCTCCGGCAGGCGCTTCCTCGGGATCGTGCCGTCGACGCAATAGTAGTCGGGCGAGATGCGGCCGACCGCGGGGAAGGCCGCCTTGCGCCCGGACCAGAAGGCGAGGCGCTCTTCCTCGCTGTTGGAGATGCGCAGCGACACTGCGCTGTTCGCCCGTGCGATCCGCTCGACCTCGCCGATGAGGTGGTCGACCTCGGCGGGCGGGCCGTCGAGCTCGACGATGAGCAGCGCCTCGACGTCGAGCGGATAGCCGACGCGCACGAAATCCTCGGCGGCGTGGATGGCGGGCTTGTCCATCATCTCCATGCCGCCCGGGATGATGCCGGCGGCGATGATCGCCGCAACGCACGCCCCGGCGGTCTCGTTGCTGGGGAAGCCCATGAGCAGCGCCCGCGCCGTCGTCGGCTTGCGCAGGATGCGCACCGTTATTTCGGTGACGACGCCGAGCAGCCCCTCCGACCCGGTCATCACGCCCAGCAGATCATAGCCCTCGGCGTCGAGATGCTTGCCGCCGAGGCGGACGATCTCGCCGTTCATCAGCACCATCTCGAGCCCCAGCACGTTGTTGGTGGTGAGGCCGTATTTGAGGCAATGCACGCCGCCGGAATTCTCGGCGATGTTGCCGCCGATGGTGCAGGCAATCTGGCTCGAGGGATCGGGCGCATAGAAGAACCCGGCATGCTGGACCGCGAGCGAGATGCCGAGATTGGTGACGCCGGGCTGGACCACGGCGCAGCGATTGGCGAAATCGATGTCGAGCACCCGGTTGAGCTTGGCCAAGCCGAGAATGATGCCGTCGGCGAGCGGCAGCGCACCGCCCGACAGCGACGTGCCGGCGCCGCGCGGCACCACCTTGACGCCGCGCTCGTGGCAATAGGCGAGGACTGCCGCCACCTGCGCCGTGTTGGCGGGCAGCACCGCGAGCAGCGGCGCCTGGCGGTAGGCCGTCAGGCCATCGCTTTCATAGACGCGGCGCTCCTCCTCGGCGAAGATGACGCCCTCGCCCGGAACGATCGCGCTGAGCTCGGCGGCGATCTCGGCCCGGCGCGCGATCACCGCCGCATCGGGGGTCGGCATGCGCATCGGCGCACCTCCTGCTGCCTATTTAGAGCGCAAAACACCGCCAGGGAAGTGTCCTTTACCCCCGCGCGCGCCCGCGGGAAGCGAGTGAGGCGTCTCTCGGTGGCGCAGACGCTCCGTCATCGCTCCGCCGTCGCCTGGCTTCCCGCTGCGCGGGAATGATCCAGCCATGCGCCCTCGACGCGCGGGACCAAAAAAAACCGCGCCCCGAAGGGCGCGGTGTCTCGTCGGCAAACGAGAGCGAGGACGCGCTCAGCCCTGGCGGGCCTTGAAGCGCGGATTGGTCTTGTTGATGACGTAGACGCGGCCCTTCCGGCGCACGATGCGGCAGTTCTTGTCGCGCTTTTTCAGCGATTTGAGCGAATTGGCGATCTTCATCGGAATCCCCTCGCGGCGGGCCGGCCGGAAACGAAGGGGCGGAAGTTAGGGAACGGCGCGATGTGAGTCAATGGCAGGTTTGGTTGATCCGGTTAACAAGTCCTCAATCTTCGCGTGATTGACTGCCCCGGCAATTCTCCATCGCGCAGTACCGGAGAGACTCCCAATGACCGTTATGCATGCCATCGTCACCGGCGGATCGAGCGGCATCGGCCGCGCCTTCGCGCGGAAGCTCGCCCAGAAAGGCTACGACCTCTCGCTGATCGCCCGCGGCGAGGACAAGCTCAACGAAGCCGCGGCGGAAATCCGCCGCAGCTGCCTCCGGCCCGACCAGAAAGTCATGATCTTCCGCGCCAACGTCGCCGATGCGGGCCAGGCGGAAGCGGCGGTGGCGACCGCGATCCGCGCTCTCGGCACCCCCGACCTCGTCGTCACCTCGGCCGGCATCGCCGTGCCGGACTATTTCGAAGCCATTCCGAACGAGGTGCATGAGCGGTCGATGGCGGTCAACTACTTCGGCAGCCTTTATGTCGTGCGCGCCGCGCTGCCGTCGATGCGCGCGCGCCGGCGCGGCCGCATCCTGCTGGTCTCCTCGGGCGCCGGCCTCATGGGGCTCTTCGGCTATACCTCCTACTGCCCATCGAAATTCGCCCTCCGCGGCCTTGCCGAGGCGCTCCGCGCCGAGCTCCGCGGCGACCATGTCGGCGTCTCGATCGTCTATCCGCCGGACACCGACACGCCGATGCTGCACGAGGAGGAAAAGACCAAGCCGGAAGAGACCAAGCTGATGACCGCCATCGTCAAGACCTGGTCCGCCGACGCCGTCGCAGAATGCATGATGCGCGGCATCGAGCGCGGCGCTTTCGGCATCACTCCCGGCTGGCAGCTGGCGGCGATGAACCGCACGCCCGGGCTGGTGATCCCGCTCCTGCACTGGTACTGCAACCGCCTCGCCGCCAGCGTGCGCCGCAAGCGCCACCCCGAGGGCGATCTGCCGACCTCGCCCAAAGCGGTTTAGCCCGCGCAACGCGAAGCGTTGTCGCGCGGCGGCGACAGCGATTGCGCAGCAATCGCGAAAGCCGCACCCCTCGGGCTAGCGGCCTTGCCTCACCGGGTCTTGCGGATCGAGGAGAGTGGCGGCCGGGCGGAGCCCGCGAGCGCATAGAAGCGGTAGGCCTTCACCGCCCCGCCATCGAGCGCCATGATCGTCTTCACCCAGTGCTCGGCCTCGGTGACGATCTGCAGCTTGTGCACGCGCGGCAGCGCCTTGATGTCGATGGTCTGCACCAGATGCTCCCAGCCGAGCACGATCTGCAGCTTGAGGTCTTGGGTGATGTCCTCGGTGATGCGCACATCGAAGCCGAGGCTCTTGAAGCAATCGACGTATTGCTGCAGCGTCCAGAGGTTGGGCCGGTAGGGCTGCAGCCCGGTCCACATCGCCACCTCCGGCCGCTGTGCCCGCGCCGGATCGAGTATGTAGTCGGTCAGCAGCAGCTGCCCACGCTGTTTGAGGCCGAGGATCAGGACGCGCATGAAGCGCTCCTTGTCCTGGACCATGTAGGTCGCGCCGCGCGCCAGGATGCAGTCGAAGGCGCCGGTCCTGAGCTCGAAGCTTTCGGGATCGATGGCGCTGATCGGCGCGTGGCGCTGCATGCCGGCGGCGATCGACATGTCCATGCCGCGGCGCGCCAGCTCGGGATCGCGCTCGAGCCCGGTGATGTAGGTGCCGAAGGCTTCCGAGATCGCGCGCGCCGGGCCGCCAAGCCCGGCGGCGACGTCGAGCATGCTCATCGCCGGGTTGGCGGCGAAGGGCTTCACCAGCTTCAGCACGTGCTCGGCATTGCCCGGAATATGAATGCCGGGCCCCCACAGCCATTGCCGGATGGTGAGCGGATCGAGCGGTGGGACCGGCGCCTCGGCGGCCGGGGCGGCGGTATCGATCTCGGCCAGCGGCAGCGCACGTGCGTCCGCCGCCTCTCCGCGAAGGCGGGACATGATCCTGGCAAGCAGCGACGGCCGGGCGAGATCGGAGCTGTCGTCGCGGTCGGCCATTATCCCCCTTGCACCGCAGCGCGCGGCCGGAGCCGCTCCTGGTCACCCGCAGCGTCGCCCAGCCGCGCGAGTCGGGTCAAGTCCGGCCTCTATTCGGCGGCGGGGGCGGCGACGGCACGGTCGCGCGGCTTGCCGACCTGCACCCGGCCATTGAAGAACTGCTTGATGTTGCGCGTCGCCTGACGCAGGCGCTGGCGGTTCTCGACCAGCGCGATGCGGACGAAGCCCTCGCCATGCTCGCCGAACCCCACGCCCGGCGAGACCGCGACATTGGCCTCCTCGAGCAGCAGCTTGGAGAAGGCGAGGCTCCCCATCTCGCGGAAGCGCTCGGGCAGCGGCGCCCAGGCGAACATGGTGGCGGGCGGCGGCGGCACCTCCCAGCCGGCCTGGCGCAGCCCCTCGATCAGCACGTCCCGCCGTGCCTGGTAGCGCGCCCGGATCTCGGCAATGCAGTCCTGCGGTCCGTTGAGCGCGGCGGTGGCCGCCACCTGGACCGGCGTGAAGGCGCCGTAATCGAGGTAGGACTTGACCCGCGCCAGCGCCCCGATGAGGCGCTTGTTGCCGACGGCGAAGCCGATGCGCCAGCCGGCCATGGAGTAGGTCTTGCTGAGCGAGGAGAACTCGACTGCGATGTCGCGCGCGCCGGGCACCTGCAACACCGAAGGCGGCGGATTGCCATCGAAATAGATCTCGGCATAGGCGACGTCCGACAGCAGGAACATGCCGTGATGGCGGCAGAAATCGACGATCTCGGCATAGAAATCGAGATCGACGACCTGGGCGGTCGGGTTGGCCGGGAAGTTGAGCAGCAGCGCGGTCGGCGGCGGCACGCTGTGCGTCACCGCCTTCTGGAGCTCACGCATGAAATCGACGCCCGGTCCCACCGTCACGTGGCGCACCGCGGCGCCCGCCATGATGAAGCCGAAGGCGTGAATGGGGTAGCAGGGATTGGGCACCAGCACGACGTCGCCCGGCGCGGTGATCGCCTGCGCGAGATTGGCGAGCCCCTCCTTGGAGCCGAGCGTCGTGATGACCTCGGTCTCGGGATCGAGCGCCACGTCGAAGCGGCGGGCGTAATAGGCGGCATAGGCGCGCCTCAACCCGGCGATGCCGCGCGATACCGAATAGCCGTGGCTGCGCGGATTCTGCACCGCCTCGACCAGCTTCTTGACGATGTGCTCGGGCGTGGCGCCGTCGGGATTGCCCATGCCGAGGTCGATGACGTCGCGCCCCGCCGCCCGCGCCCGCGCCTTCAAGGCATTGACCTCGGCGAAGACGTAGGGCGGCAACCTCTTGATACGGTAAAAATCTTCTTGCATGGTGGCCATCACGGAAAGAGCAGCGAGTTATTTTAGGCGCTGGCGCGGCCCGAAGCGAGGGCCAAGAAGGCCGCAGAGCCGGGCCGGTCCCACGGTCGGGAGAAGCGAGATGAAAGCCGAGGAATTGCGCGCGTTGCAGGCGCCGCTGAAGGCGCGCTATCGCGAGACGCCGGAACAGGCGGTGGTGACGCTCCGAGCCCGCGGCGCGCTCGGTGATGAGGGCATCACCTGCAAGGTCGAGACCGGCCGGGCCATCGCCGAGGCCGGCCTTCATCCCGCCACCGGCGGCGACGGCATTGCGCTCTGCTCCGGCGATATGCTGCTCGAGGCGCTGGTCGCTTGCGCCGGCGTCACGCTCAAGGCGGTGGCGACGGCGTTGGGGCTGCCGCTCCGCGGCGGCACGGTGGAAGCGGAGGGCGACCTCGATTTCCGCGGCACTCTCGGGGTCGACAAGGCCGCGCCGGTCGGCTTCCGCGCCATCCGCCTCACCTTCGCCCTCGACAGCGATGCCAGCGCCGAGCAGCTCGACACGCTGATGACGCTGACCGAGCGCTACTGCGTCGTCTTCCAGACCCTCAACCGTCGGCCCGAGCTCACCGTCGCCCGCCGCTGAGGCGGCGGCCCGGCGGGGATGCGGCGAAGGGCGCTCGCCTAGGACTTAGGTGATGCCGAGCGGCCGGACGCGGGGGGCCCGCCTCGGCATAGAGGGTGACCCTATGCACGGAAAGCCATCAACCGCCCGGGATCTGGTCGCCGCCCTGCTGGTCCTGACCGCCCTCGCCCTCCCCTTCCTGCCCTTCCCCGGCGACGGCCTGGCGCGGATGAAGGTGCATTTCCGCGCCGACGCGCGCGAGAAGCCGCAGCTTCTCTCGACCGAGACCTCGCGCAGCGTCTGCGTGGTAATGGCCGCGGCGCTCTCCTACGACGATCCCGAGACCGGCGCCTTCACCCGCGTGAACTGCCAGGACTAATCAGCCCCCGGAGCGGCTGGGGAGCTTGCTGATCGCCCTTGCCATTCTCTAAAAACCGCGGGTGACCGAGAAAGCCATCGTGCTGTTTTCCGGCGGGCAGGATTCCACGACCTGCCTCGCGTGGGCGCTCAACCGCTACCCCGAGGTGGAGACGGTCGCCTTCGACTATGGCCAGCGCCACCGTATCGAGCTCACCTGCCGCGAGCGGGTGCTGGCGGAGCTGCGCCGGCTCTTCCCGGGCTGGGCCCAGCGCCTCGGAGAGGACCACCTCGTCGATCTCGGCGTCCTCGGCCGGCTCAGCGATACCGCGCTGACCCGCGAGGTGGAGATCGCCGTCGGCGAGAACGGGCTCCCGACCACCTTTGTCCCGGGCCGCAACCTGGCGTTTCTCGTCTTCGCCGCCGCCCTTGCCTGGCGCCGCGGCGCCAGGCGCCTCGTCGCCGGCATGTGCGAGACCGATTTCTCCGGCTATCCCGACTGCCGCGACGACACGATGAAAGCGATGCAGGTGGCGCTCAATCTCGGCATGGATCGGCGCTTCGTCATCGAAACCCCGCTCATGTGGCTCGACAAGGCGGCGACCTGGGATTTGGCCGAGCGGCTCGGCGGCGCCGCGCTCGTCGACCTCATCCGCGACGAGACCCACAGCTGCTACCGCGGCGAGCGCGGCACGCGCCACGACTGGGGCCATGGCTGCGGCACTTGCCCGGCCTGCGAGCTCCGCGCCGCCGGCTGGCGGCGCTATCGCGGAGTGCCGCCGCGGTGAGCTATCAAGTGAAAGAGATCTTCTACACGCTGCAGGGCGAAGGCGCCAACAGCGGCCGGCCTGCCGTGTTCTGCCGCTTTGCCGGCTGCAATCTCTGGAGCGGCCGCGACGCCGATCGCGCCGGCGCTCGATGCCGCTTCTGCGACACCGATTTCGTCGGCACCGACGGGCCGGGCGGCGGGCGTTTTCCCGATCCCTCGGCGCTCGCCGCCGCCGTCCGTCGCGCCTGGCCGGAAGCGGCGCCCCGGCCCTTCGTCGTCTGCACCGGCGGCGAGCCCCTGCTGCAGCTCGATGCGCCGCTGGTCGCCGCGCTGCACCGCGAGGGCTTCGCGATCGCCATCGAGACCAACGGCACCTGCGCCGCGCCCGACGGGCTCGACTGGATTTGCGTCAGCCCCAAGGCCGGGACCGAGCTGGTGCTGCGCGCGGGCAACGAGCTGAAGCTGGTCTTTCCGCAGCGCGGCGCCGAGCCCGCGCGCTTCGAGCACCTCGCCTTCGATCACTTCTTCCTGCAGCCGATGGACGGGCCGGAGCGCGACGCGAACACCCGCGCGGCAGTGCGCTTCTGCCTCGACCATCCGCGCTGGCGCCTCAGCCTCCAGACGCACAAATTCCTCGGCATTCCATGAGCACCGAGATCGTCAAGGAATTCGCCTTCGATGCGGCGCATTTTCTGCCGACGGCGCCGGAGGGCCACCCCTATCGCCGGCTGCACGGGCATTCCTTTGTCGTCGAGGTCGCGGTCGCCGGCGCGCCCGATCCCGTGCAGGGCTGGATCGTCGATTTCGGCGTCATCGAGGCGCGCGTCGCGGCGCTGCGCACGCAGCTCGACCACCATCTCCTCAACGAAATCGACGGGCTTCAGCTTCCGACGCTGGAGCGGCTGGCGGAATGGATCTACCGCAGCCTCGCCGCCGACCTGCCGGGCCTCGCCCGCGTCACGGTCCGCCGCGATTCCGCCGGACAGTCCTGCACTTACCGGCCCTAGCCGGCTATTTCTGCGCCTGCTGATTCTGCTGCGCCATGTCCTGCTGTACCGCCTGATAGGCTTCGGGCGAGATGCTGACCTGGCCGCGGAACGGCCAGTCGAGCGCGACGATCAGCACCATCACCAGCGCCATCGACGCCGCCAGCAGGCCGGTCATGGCATAGTGCATCTTCATATTCGGCATGCCGAAGAAGAAGGAGAAGCCGACGGTGATGATGCCGCCCAGCACCAGGATCCACCAGATGGTGTTGGGAATGCCGTCGTCGGCAGCCAGGATGCGGCTGCGGCGCGCATTGTAGAGATCATTGAGCGTCTTCAGCATCTCGGCCTCGACCACCGACTGGCCCAGCGTCTTGGCGTCGATGCCGGTGATCGCCCCGTGGAGCTTCTCCACCGCCATCCAGGCCTGCGTGTTGAGCCTGTGCTCGCGCTGCGCCGGCCATTCCTTGGTGATGACGAGATCGAGATATTGCTTGATGTCCGCCCGCATTTCCGAGCGCGCGGGTTCGGGAATGGCGATGCTGTCGCGGTAGAGATTGCCGACGAGATTCGCCTCCTGCTGCACGACATGATCGGCGCTGTCGAAGGACGCCCAGGCGGCGACCGCGATGAAGGCGAGCAGCACGGCGTAGACGACGCCGATGATGGCGATGATGAAGCCGGCGACATCGTTGTGTCGGCTGCGGATCGAGACGTTGACGAAGCGATCGAAGAAATAGAGCCCGATCCAGGAGGCGAGCACCGAAAAAGCGATGATGATCGTGCCGACCTCCCAGGTCGGGTGATCGTAGATCCAGTCGCGCAACATGCGGGCTCTCCCAAAGGTGCTGAGGAACTCTAAGTAGCGTTGCGGCGAAATTCAACGCGGACGTTAGACGCGCTCGGCCGTTCTTTCCTTGTGCCAGGCGTCCAGGATGGCGCGCGCGCCGTTCCGCGTCGGATCAAGCGCCGAATCATGACCGGGCTGCTTCGCTGTCAGCTCGATGACATAGCCATTGGGGTCGCGGAAATAGATCGAGTGAATGAAGCCGTGGTCGGAGATGCCGCGCACCTCGCGGCCTTCGCTCTTCCCCTTCTCGAACATGCGCAGCAGCTCGTCATTCTCGACTTCGACGGCGATGTGCAGGTCGTAATCGTCCTGCGGCTTGAATTCGAATGGCCGATCCGGGGCTTCGAAGAAGGCGAGGCACGAGCCGTCGCCCATGCGGTAGAAGGTGTGCAAGACATCGGTCCGGCGACCCGTCATCGATTCCCGGATGCGCAGCGCGCCGACCAGCGGCAATCCCAGGAAACCCTCGTAGAAGCGGCGCGTCTCCTCCGAATCGCGGCAGCGATAGGCGTTGTGATGGAGGCCCTTGATCACGATCGTCTCCTCCGATTGGGCGGCGCGGCACGCCGCGCCGCGGGTCACTCGGCGGCGAGCTAGAGGGCGATGAATTCCTTGCCCTTCATCTGCTCGGCAAAGCCCTTGATCACCTCGTAGACCTTGGCCGCGCCCGGCCGGCCGTGCATGGTGTCGAGCCAGCGCGCGACGTTCGGATAGCCCGCGAAACTGCAGCGGATCAGCTCGCCCACCTGCACGATGGCGAAGCCGAAATAGTCGGCGATGGTGATCTCGCTGCCGCAGAGAAACTTGTTGCTGCCAATGATGTGGTCGTTGAGCAGCCGCAGCCACCCCTCGGTCTTCTCCTTGCCCCATTCGATCGTCGCCGCATGCGCCTCGTCTGAGCGGCGCTGATGCCCGGGGAAGGCTTGCGGATAGATCAGGCCATAGCCGTAATCGCGATAGAAATTGGCGTTGAGCCAGTCCATCACCTCATTGACGCGGGCGCGCGGCTGCAGCTCCTTGGGATAGGCCGGCGAATTCGCCTTCTCGGCGAGGTATTTGAGAATTGCCGAGCTCTCGGTCAGGCGAAAATCGCCGTCCTCCAGGACCGGGATGAGCTTGTTCGGATTGATCTTGGCAAAAGGCTCTTTCAGATGCTCGCCGGCAAAGATGTCGACGACCTGCATCTCGCAGGGAATGTTGTTCTCGGTGACGAACAGGACGACCGCGCGGCTCGTCGTCGAAGCCGGATGCATGTACAGCTTCATGGCGTCGCCTCCCTGTCAGGCTCGTTGTCGGAAGAACTATCCATGGCACATCGCGGGAGAAAGGCCAAGCCGATTGCCGCACCGCCTGAGCGAAAAGGCAGCGCATGCAACGTTGGCCCGAGGTCAGGGAGGAGTGCCCCGTGGGGCGCTGTCGAGGGAGCGCTGGCGCGGGTCGTCGCGCACGGTTGTGCTCAATCCGCGGCGCGCGCCGCCTTTGGCCGCCGCCCGCGCCGGTGCGGCGGCGGGTTCGTGAGACTCAGGCCCAGGCGACGCTGGTCGCCGCCTTCTTTTCGGGCTGCAGAATTTCGGCCAGCAGGCGCAGCGTCTGATGCATCACCGGCCAGGGCAGCTTGGTCTGTTGATAGCGCGCGGTCAGCACTTCCCAGCAATAGACCGCGTGGCTGGTCTTGCCGAGGCCGCTGCCGAGGTTCCAATAAGCTTTGCTGCAGTTCCGCAGGAAGGCCAGGAACTCGGCCGAGCTGGCCTTGCGGTTGAACATCTTCTCATAGCCTTCGGTGTATTCGCGCAGGATTTGGTCGACGCTGTGCCATTCGCGCCGCAGCTGCTCCTTCACCGCTTCGAGCATCGAGAGGAGTTTGTTGCGCTCTTCATGAGGCACGGCGCCGAAGGGGACCTCGATGGCTTTGAGCCATTTCGCGATGTCGACCAGCTTCGGCTGCACGCGCGCATACTGGAAGGAGTAGAAGTTGATGCCCTTCCATGCCGCGAAGATCTCGAGCGCCTTGTCGGGCGGCAGACGAAACGCCTCGATGAGCGGCGCCAGCGCCGCGACATCCTTCGCCTCCCAGATCTTCTCGACCAGGCGCCGCGCCTTCTCGTCGGAATGCATGGCGTCGGGAAACGCCGCCTTCGCCAAGGGCTCGAAGCGCTGGAGGATGAAGATCTCGATTTCCTTCCATTGCTCGGGCGTGATCTCGAAGTAGTCCTCGTTGACCGCAATGCCCGAGCGCTGGAAGACGTCCTTCATCAGGAAGGGATCGAGCGAGGGCAGGCTGTCCATCACTTCAAGGATGCGCAGGTCCTCGGCCAGCCCGTCCTTGGACATCGCCGGGTTCTGCCCGAAATTCTCGAGGATGCTCTGCTGCAGGTGCGGGTCGTGCAGGAAGATGGTGCGTCCGCCCTCGTAGATGTCGAGTTCGTTGAACGGGAAGTAGAGCTTGGTGCCGACGGGCGGGCAGCGCGGCCCCTTGCGCTCGGCCTCGGGCACGGCATCCTTGATCAGCACCACGGCATTGAGCGGCGTGTTGCGGAAGAGCCGCTGGGCGTTGGCGTCCTTCTGGAGCACCTTGCGGGTCAGCGCATTGCAGTTGAAGACGCGCGACGAGCCGGCATCGAGCATCGGCTTCAGGTACTTGACGGACATGATGACCCTCGGGGCAACCGCCCCGCCTGCTGTGGACCCGTTGAGCCGTCCAGGTTTACCAAACGGTGGTTAAAGCTTGCTCAACATTGCCGGAAGCGGTGGGGTCCGCCGCCGCGGGCGGGTCGCCGGGCGGAGAGCGCCCGAGCCCGCCCCGGCCCGCCCTCCAGCCCATGGACCGGCTAGGCCGGCGCCGCGCGCCGCGGCGAGCACCTAGGGCATCGGAATGGTATCGAAGGCGATCGAGACCCGGATTCTGCTCGCGTCGAAGGGCAGCGTGCGGTGGAAGAAATAGGAGGGGAAGAGCAGCATCATGCCTTCGCGCGGCTGGATGGTCCGCGTTTCCGGCTCGCCGCGGCGGTGGAAGCGCTCCGGCAGGCAGCCGATCTCGAACCAGCCTTCCAGCCCGCGCCCGGCGGCGCCGACCGTCTCCGGGATTTGGCAGTAATAGACGCCGCTGACATAGCCCGAATAGTGCATGTGCGGGGCGAGACTGCCGAGGCGGTCCAGGATCGTCGCCACCGCGCTCGGCCGCAGCCGCGGCATGGGCTGGGCGAGGAAGGGATGGCTCGGATCCGGCCGAGCCGTTTGCGCCAGATACTGGGCGAGCTCGCGCGCGAACATTGCTTCGAGAGCGGCGTAGGGACCCGTCTCCTGGCCGAAGAGCTCCTCCGTGGTGCGAAAAGCCGAGCCGTTGTAATGGGGATCGGCTTTGCCCGGCGTGTGCAGCGTCGGATGGGCCAGCGCGTCGCGGACCAGCGCTTCGTGGAAGGCGCCGAGGCTGTCGTAACCGGGCGGCGCCTCCCTCACCTCGATCACCCGCAGCAAGCGGTCGAGGTCGACGAGGCGCCGCGCGGCGTCGCGGTCGCCAAGTTCCCACAGGGCAACAGCCTTGAGGCCGATGGGCTCCGGCCAGCCGGGACGCAGCCACAGCCACGCGTCGCAGGCTTCGACGGCTCCCTGGGCATCGCCCTGCTCCAGCAGGAGGGTGGCGAGATTCTGATGGGGTGCCGGCCATTTGGGATCGAGCGCGATCGCCCGGCGATAGCTCGCCACCGCCTCGCGGGGCCGTCCCGCGCCTTCGAGGGCGATGCCGAGGTTGCGATGGAGCTCGGCGCGCGGCGCGAGCGCGAGGGCGCTGCGATAGGCGTCCACTGCCTCCGGCCAGCGCCCCAAGGCCTGCAGCGTGACGGCAAGATTGTTGTGCGCCGGGAGGAGATCGGGTTTGAGCTGCGTTGCCCTGCGATAGGCCTCGACCGCATCGGCGCCACGGGCCAAACGGGCGAGGGTCAAGCCGAGATTGTAGTGGAGCTCGGCAACGCCCGGCGCGGCGGCAGCGGCGGCCTGGTAGTAGTGCAGGGCTTGCTCGAGGTCGCCGAGGTCGCTCGCGATCTTGGCCGCAACGCCCAGGGCAGTGGCCGGCGCAAGGGGCGCCTCGACAATGCGGCGCAGCAGATCCAGGGCGTCCCGCGGCCGGCCGGCCTGGTAGAGCGCCGCCGCCCGAGCCAGGATATTTTCGGGTTTCTCCTGGTCTTGACCGCCGTCGCTCGGGCTCTCGGGCATTCTCCCTTCATAAGCGATGGCAGAGGCGATGATCCCCGTGTTTAGTGAATGTCAGGCATTCCAAAAAGCTTTGAATGCCATTCATGCCGAAATGGCGCTTGCCGGTCAGCGCGAAAAATGAACCCGCGTCACGGTTTCACTTGCCATCGGCACGCGGGTCTGTGCCACCCTAGGCAAAAAAGCTGGGGGGAGGCGTCGCGTTGATCGACATTGAGTTCCTGCGCCCCGTCGGCATCGGCGAGGAACGCCAGGCCGACTGGACTACTCGCGCCCTGTCGCCGCGCGGAGCGGATTGGCTGCGAGCCAACCGAGTCTGCGAATGGCTCACCCGCGGCGCGGCAGCCTGGTTGCGCAGCAAGGCCGAGGCTGAGGGGCTGAAGACCGTCAGCGACGATCGGACGCCGCCTCGTCCTGTCCGGAATCCACGAGATCGCTGAACGGTTTGCGGGTTTGCGTGGTGGGCACGACAGGGATTGAACCTGTGACCCCTACCATGTCAAGGTAGTGCTCTCCCGCTGAGCTACGTGCCCCCGCACCCAGGAGACGGGCGGTTTAACCGATTTCGCCCGGGCTGGCAAGCCACCCCGCGCGCATGGAAAGCGCGTTTCAATCGCGCTGCGGCGCTCAGGCGGCGAGGAACCGATCGATCTCGTCGACGAGCTGGCGCAGATGAAAGGGCTTCGCCAGCACCGCCGCCTCGCGCCGGGTGACACTGCGATGGCGCAGGGCGACGGCGGCGAACCCGGTGATGAACATGACGCGCAGATCGGGCCAAAGATCGTTGGCGCGGCGCGCCAGCTCGATCCCGTCGAGCCCCGGCATGACGACATCGGCGAGCAGCAGATCGATCGGGCGCTCGCTCACCCACGCGAGGGCGGCATCGCCGTCGCCCACCGCATGCACCTCATGGCCGGCACGGCGTAACGCCCGCGCCAGGAAGATCCGTAGATTGTCGTCGTCCTCGGCGAGAAGGATGCGCGCCATGTCCGCTCCCGTTGCGGCCGCAGTCTAACCGGTATTCCGCACGAGAACGAGAGCCGCAGCGTCCTCTTTACCATGCGGTAGCGGTGTTCCGCCGCGCCGCCGCCGCGGCGGGAAACGCGTGACAGAACCGTCGCCTTACCCCTAAATTCCTCGTTATGGATGGCCCCTTGGAGCGAAGAGCGGCGGTCGAGCCGCCGATCGAGCTGCTCGCGCCGGCAGAGCAGACCCTGCCGCTGGTGCTGGCGTCGCCCCATAGCGGCGCCGAGTACCCGGCCGAGTTCCTGGCCGCCTCGCGCCTCGACCCGTTGACCCTGCGGCGCTCGGAAGACAGCTATGTCGACGAGATCTTCTTCGCCGCCGCCGCCCTGGGCGCCCCGTTGCTGCGCGCGCGCTTTCCGCGCGCCTACCTCGATCCCAACCGCGAGCCTTTCGAACTCGACCCCGCGATGTTCGAGGATTCGCTGCCAGCCTTCGTCAACACGCGCTCGCCGCGGGTTCGCGTCGGCCTCGGCACGATCGCTCGGGTCGTCGCCACCGGCGAGGACATCTATGCGCGCAAGCTGCGTTTTGCCGAGGCGATGGCGCGGATCGAGGCGCTCTACCGGCCCTATCACCGCGCCCTGCGCCAGCTTGTTTCGGCGACTGGAGAGCGCTTCGGCAGCTATCTCCTTCTCGACTGCCACTCGATGCCATCGGGCGCGGCACCGGGTGAACGCGGCATGCGCCGATCGCGGACCGACATCGTGCTCGGCGACTGCCATGGCGCCGCCTGCCATCCGCTGATCATGGAGACGGCGCATCGAACGCTGTCGGCCAAGGGCTACGCCGTCGCCCGCAACACCCCCTACGCCGGCGGGTTCACCACCGCCCATTATGGCAAGCCCGACTCGGGCGGCCATTGCCTTCAGATCGAGATCAGCCGCGCGCTCTACATGGACGAGCGCAATTTCAGCCGCAAACCGTTCCTGGACCAACTCGCGGCCGACATGCGCGACCTCGCGCGCGCCTTAGCGGCGATCGACCTTTCGCTCATCGCCGCGGCATGACGCCACCGGAGGCCGCTGCCGCGGCTTTCGTCATTCGCCCCTCGATCGACGCCGACCTGCCGGCGATTGCCGCGATCTACGAGCACCATGTCCATTTCGGCCTCGCCTCGTTCGAAGAGACGCCGCCAGATCTCGCCGAACTCGCGCGGCGGCGTGGCGAGGTACTGGCACAGGAGCTGCCTTACTTGGTCGCCGATGCAGGCGGCCGGGTTCTCGGCTATGCCTACGCGGCGCCGCATCGCATCCGCTCCGCCTATCGCTTCAGCGTTGAGGATTCGATCTATGTCGACCCGGCGGCGGTTCGCCGCGGTATCGGCCGCGCGCTTCTCGGCACCCTCCTGACACGGTGCGCCCGGCAGGGCTATCGACAGATCGTTGCGGTGATCGGCGATAGCGGCAATGCCGGCTCGATCGGGCTGCATGAGCGGCTGGGCTTCCGACGGGTCGGGCTGCTGCCCGCCATCGGCTTCAAGCATGGCCGCTGGGTGGATAGCGTGCTGATGCAGCGCGAGCTCGGCGAGGGCGCCGCGACGCTGCCCGATCAGCCGACCGTCTGATTGTGGAATCAACGACCAGTTTTATGCGGCGCCGCGGAATTTTGTTGCGGCGCAACGCAGCTGGCCGGCAATAGCGCAAAAAAATGGGCCGTGCACGAAGCACGGCCCAAGTTTAGGGAGGAAACGCCTAGAAGACGTACGGCAGGCCGTCGGGCGACGACCGATGCCGCACTGCACAATATGCGTCCGTCGCAACGACAAATCAAGCCCTAAAACGCAGTTGCAAAAAAATCGCATATCTGCGGCCTTTCGCCACCTTTTAGGCGGCACGGACCCGCCATTATTGCGACGCACAACGAGTAGCGTCGAACCGCGTGCCGTCACCGAGCGTTAACATCGGGAATGGCTCAGAATGTGCCGCTGCCAGAGGAAGGCGCGAGCTGGGCGCTGTTCCTCGACGTTGACGGCACGCTGCTCCCGATTGCCGCGACGCCCGAGGCGGCGCGTCCGCAGCCGGCGCTGCTGCCGCTGTTGGAGCGCCTCAGTCGGGGATGCGAGCGGGCGCTGGCTCTCGTCAGCGGGCGCAGCCTTGCCAGCATCGACCGCCTGTTCGCGCCTTTTCGGCCTGCCGCAGCAGGCCTCCATGGCTGGGAACGACGGCGCTCCGATGGCAGCTTGGTGCCTCAGAACGAGCCGAGCGGCCTGCTCGCGCGGCTGCGGCCTCGGCTCGAAACCTATGTCCGCGCCCGCCCTGGGCTTATGCTCGAAGACAAGGGCGGCAGCCTCGCCCTACACTACCGTCAGGCGCCGGAGCGTGGCGCCGCGCTCCTCCGCCTCGTTCGCCGCTTGGCGCGCGCCGAGCCTGAGCTGCACGTCATCGCCGGGCGCAAGGTCGTCGAGGTGCAGCCGCTTGGCGCCGATAAGGGCGCCGCTATTCGAGCGTTTCTTGCCGAGCCGCCTTTCGCCGGAAGGCGCCCGGTTTTCGCCGGCGACGACACGACCGATGAGCACGGCTTCGAGGCGGTGAATGAGCTGGGCGGCCTCTCCGTCCGGGTCGTCGACGCGGAAACGCGCATGCGCAGCACGAGCGCCCGCTACACGCTCGAGAGCGTCGATGAACTCCACTGCTGGCTCGGCGAGGTGGCGCAACGCTTCGATGCGCCGAAGGGGACAGCCGGCTTCGGCTCGGCGGTGCGCGAACACCGGCCGCAGCGGAGCGCTTGTCAGTGATGCCGCGCTCGACGCCCGCCAACCTTATGACGCTCACTGCGGCGCGGCATGCCACTGCTGCAGGCGCGCCCGAGCGGCGCTTGGTCGTTGTCTCCAACCGCGTCGCCATGGCCGATCCCGCAGCCAAGGCGGCAGGGGGGCTCGCCGTCGGCATCCTCGCCGCGTTGAAGCGTAGCGGCGGCATCTGGTTTGGCTGGAGCGGCGAGGTTACCGAGACGCCGCCGGAAGCGGCGGAGGTAGCGCTCCGCGACGACATCACCTATGCGACGCTCGACCTCGCGCGCCGCGACTATGAGCAGTATTACAACGGCTTCGCCAACCGCGTGCTGTGGCCGCTCTTCCATTATCGGCCCGATCTCATCGATTTCCAGCGCGAGGACTTCGCCGGATATCTGCGCGTCAACCGGCAGTTCGCCCTGCAATTGAGGCCGCTGCTCAAAGCCGACGACATGATCTGGGTGCACGACTACCACCTGATGCCGCTTGCCGACGAGCTGCGCCGGCTCGGGGTCGAGCAGCCGATCGGCTTCTTCCTGCATACACCCTTCCCGGCCGCCGAGGTGCTGCGCATCCTGCCGACCCACGGCATGCTGATGCGCGCCATGTGCGCCTACGACCTCGTCGGCTTCCAGACCGAGAACGACGCCTGGAGCTTCCGCGAATACCTGTTGCGCTGCGCCGGTGGCCGCGCCGAGGGGGTGGACGGCATCGACGCCTTCGGCCGACAGCTGCGCGCCGCGGCCTTTCCCATCGGCATCGACGTCGACGCGATCGTCCGGCAGGCGGCGCAGTCGGTCGGCGGGCGCCATATGAAGCGGCTGCAGGACAGCCTGCGCCAACGCCGGTTGATCATCGGTGTCGACCGGCTCGACTACTCGAAAGGCCTGCTGCAGCGCTTCAAGGCGTTCGAGCGGCTGATCGAGATGTTCCCGGAGACGCGAGGGCATGTCACACTGATGCAGGTGGCACCGCCGACGCGCAGCGAGGTGCCGGAATACAATCAGATCCGCCGCAGCCTCGAGACCGCCGCCGGGCACATCAATGGCCGCTTCGCCGAGTTCGACTGGATGCCGGTCCGCTATCTCAACAAGAGCTTCAATCACCGCACGCTGTGCGGCTTCCTGCGCGCCGCCCGCGTCGGCCTGGTGACGCCGTTGCGCGACGGCATGAATCTGGTGGCAAAGGAATATGTCGCGGCTCAGGATCCGGAGGATCCCGGGATGCTGGTGCTGTCCTGTTTCGCCGGATCGGCGCGCGAGCTCGGCGATGCGCTGATCGTCAATCCCTATGACATCGACGGTGTCGCCGAGGCAATCGAGGAGGCGCTGGGCATGCCGCAGGAAGAGCGCATCGAGCGCTGGCAGGCGATGATGGCGGTGCTGCGCCGCAACGACATCGTCGCGTGGCGCGAGAACTTCACGACGGCGCTGGCCGAGGCGGCGGCGGGGCGTTGAGATGACGGAAGCGGTCGGCCCGCAGCGGCTGATCGGCGATATCGGCGCGACCAACGCGCGCTTCGCGCGGCTCGACGCCGCGGGCAGCATCGTCCGGACGCGCGTCTTCGCCTGCGACGACTTTCTCACGGTGGAAGCGGCGATTGCCGCTTATCTCGCCGAGGAGCCGACGCTGCCGCGACCCGAGGAGGCGGCGCTGGCCGTCGCCTCGCCGGTGACCGGCGATGCCGTCACGCTCACCAACCATCCCTGGTCCTTCAGCATCGCCGCGCTGCGCGAGCGGCTGGGGCTGACGCGGCTCCTCGTCGTCAACGACTTCGCCGCAACGGCGCTCGCCGTGCAGCGCCTCAAGCCCGAGGAGCGCAGCGCCATCGGCGGCGGCGCGCCGGCTGCGGACCAGCCGATCGGGGTGATCGGGCCCGGCACCGGGCTCGGCGTCAGCGCGCTGGTGCCGACGCCGTCGGGTTGGATCGCGCTTTCGGGCGAGGGTGGACATGCGACCATGCCGCCCGCCGATCGGCGCGAGAGCGAGGTGCTGGAGCATATGCGGCGGCGTTTCGACCATGTCTCGGCCGAGCGCGTGCTGTCCGGCCCCGGCCTCGTCAATCTCTACAACACTCTCGCCGAGATCGACGACGTGCCGGCGGCGCCGTTCACGCCGGCGCAGATCGCCGATCGCCGGATCGGCGAGAGCGATCCGCTGGCGCGGGAGGCGCTGGCCCTGTTCTGCGCCATGCTCGGAACCGTCGCCGGCGATCTGGCGCTGACCTTGGGCGCGCGCGGCGGCGTCTACATCGCCGGCGGCATCGTGCCGCGGCTCGGCGCGAGCTTCGCCGCCAGCCGGTTTCGCGAGCGCTTCGAGGCCAAGGGGCGCTTCAGTACCTATCTCTCGGCGATCCCGACTTATGTCATCACTCACCCGATCCCGGCGCTGCTCGGGCTGGCGGCTCTCCTCGACCTCCCAACATGAGGCAAGAGCCGGGGCTCAGCCGGAAAACTCGTGCCGGATCGCCTCGCTGTGCTCCCCGAGCGCAGGGACGCCGCCCGACGGCGCGCTCTCGGCGAAGAGCGCAGGCGGCGCCGGCACAGTGATCGGGCCTTCGGGCGTCGGCACGCTGAGCCGCCGGAGCTGCGGATGGCGCGCGAAATCGGCAACGCCGTTCAGATTGCCGAAGGCGATGCCGGCCGCCTCGAGGCGCTGCCCGAGCGCCGCGCGGGTGTCGCGCGCGAAAACCGCGGCGACGATGGCGTCGAGCGCCGGCCGATTGGCGACGCGGCGGGGATTGTCGGAGAAGCGCGGATCGGTCGCGAGCCCGGCATCGCCGAGAATCTCGGCGCAGAACCGCGCCCATTCGCGCTCGTTCTGGATGGCAATGACGATCGCCTTGCCGTCCGCCGCGGTGAAGGCGCCATAGGGTGCGATGGAGGGATGCTGCAGCCCTTGCCGCTCGGGCGGCTTGCCGCCGAGCTCGCCATGCAGCAGCGGCACCGCCATCCACTCCGCGGTGGCATCGAACAGCGACACCGACAGCACCGCGCCGCGGCCGCTGCGTTCGCGCGCGAAGAGCGCTTCGAGGATGGCGCTGTAGGCATTGAGCCCGGCGGCGATGTCGGAGACGGAGACGCCGACGCGTCCTGGCGCCGAAGGCGGGCCGGTGATCTCGGCGAGCCCGGTCTCCGCCTGAATCAGCAGGTCGTAGGCCTTCATCTCGCGATAGGGGCCGCTCTCGCCGTAGCCGGTGATCGAGCAGGCGACAAGGCGAGGATGGCGGCGCTGAAGTTCGATCGGATCGAAGCCGGCGCGCGCCGCCGCCCCCGGCACGAGATTTTGCAGGAAGACATCGGCGCGCGCGATCATACGGTGCAGCAGAGCCGCGTCTGCCGCGCGTTTGATGTCGAGCACGATCGACTGCTTGCCCCGGTTGAGCCAGACGAAATAGCTGCTTTGCCCGAGCGCCACGCGGTCGTAGAAGCGCGCGAAATCGCCTTCGCCGCGCTCGATCTTGATGACCCGCGCGCCGGCATCGGCAAGCCTGGCGCTGCAGAGCGGCGCGGCGACCGCCTGCTCGAGCGCCACCACCAAGAGGCCCGCGAGCGGCCGGCCGCTCATGCCGCCAGCGCCGCGTTGAGGAGATCGGTGACCAGCATCGAGCCCGGGTAATGCGAGATGAAGAAGGGCGGCTTCGCCTGCTCGATCACCGCCTGCGGCGTCACGCCGCAAGCCCAGAAGACCGGCAGTTCGTCGGCGGCGAGCGGGACGGGAGCGCCGAAGTCCGGCCGGGCGAGATCGGCGATGCCAATCATCTGCGGCAGGCCGAGATGAACGGGAGCGCCGTGGACGCTCGGATAGCGCGCGCTGATCTGCACGGCGCGAATGGCGTCGGCCGGTCGGAAGGGGCGCATCGACACCACCATCGGGCCATGGAAGCGCTCGGTCGCCGCCGTCGCGATATTGGTGCGGTACATCGGCACCACCGAGCCCGCCTCCATGTGCTTCAGCCGGAGCCCGGCATCGAGCAGCGGCCATTCGAAGGAGAAGGAACAACCAAGCACGAAAGCGACCAGGTCGTCGCGCCAAAACTCGGCGATGTCGGTCGGCGCCGCGACCTCGCGGCCATGCTCGAAGACGCGATAGCGCGGCACGTCGCGGCGGATGTCGATGTCCTCGCCGAGGGTCGGCAGCTCCGGCCGGCCCGGTCGGCCCACCGCCAGCACCGGGCAGGGCTTGGGGTTCTGCAGGCAGAAGCGCAGGAATTCGTCGGCCCAGTCCGCCGGCAGGATGGCGAGGTTGCCCTGAACCCGGCCGGGTGCAAGTCCGCTCGTCTGCCCCGTGATCTCGCCCCGGCGAATGCGCCGGCGCGCTTCCACGCCGGAGATCGCCTGCCTTTGCCCGTCATCCATGCGCCGCTCCCGGTCTGACCGAAGAAATTTAGCGCACCTTCCGCCTCCAGGTCACTGCCGTGGAGCAGACCAGGGCGGCACCCGCCTTGACAGCGTCGCCGGGGCGAGAAGGATCGTGCGCATGCGCTTGCGGATTCTTGGCGGCACGCTGCTGCTGGTGATCGGGCTTTCGGCCTATGCGCTGGCGGTGGCGGCGATCGTCGCGCGGCTGCTGCCCGACGAAACCGCGCTCGATCTCGCGTTTTATGGAGTTGCCGGCGTCGCCTGGATCCTGCCGGCGGCGCGGCTGACGCGCTGGATGCAGCAGGCGCGGCCCTTCCGGCCGCCCACCGCGGAGTGACGGCTCAGGGGCTCCAGGGACCGTCCCGCCAGCGGCGGAAGCTCACCACCTTCTTGCTTGCCTCGATCCGGCGGTTGAGCACGACGAGACCCAGCACCTCGCGCTCTTCGACGAGGTCGTGCAAGGTCGAGGACCAGACGGCCCACTCGTTCTGAGGCTTGGCCTCGATGCGGGCAATGAGGCGGTTGAGGCGCGAGATCTCCGTTTTGAGGTCGCGAGTGCTGCGCGTCATCGATGACCGCTCCAAAAACCCGAGCGGTCAATTAAACGCTAAGGGACGCGTTTTGCTCCCGGCGGGGCGCGGCGCTCAGCGGTCGCCAAAAAGGAAGGCGAGCAGCACGTAGCGGGTTCCCGCCGTCACGTGCATGGCCTCGTGCAGCAGCGAGGACGAGAACACGATGGCGGCGCCGGTTTCCGGCCGGTAGCGCTGGTCGCCGAATTCCGGGAAGCGCAGCTCGCCGCCCTCGAACGCCTCGGTGTTGAGGTTGATCGACATGGCGAAGCGACGATAGGCGACCATGGCCTCGCTGTTGTCGCGGTGGCCGTGCAGCTCGCCGCCGCGCGAACCCTGGTAGCAGCCGATGCGCGGCACTTCGCGCCGCGTGACCGGATACTGGAAGGCGCGCTGGATCTCCGGGAAGAGACGCCGCTGCAGCCGGCTGTCGATCAGGTTGACCATGTCGGGCTCGATCAGCCAGTGATCGATGCGGTCGGCGCGGCCGTATTCGGGGATGCGCATCTTGTAGTCGCTCGCCATGCCGTCATCGCCATGGCCGGGCTCGATGAAAACCTTGCCGCGCGTTTCGTAGACATTGACCAGCCGCTCGCAATCGGCGCGGCTCAGCACGTCGGGAACGACCAGCACCGGCGGATGCGGCGCCATCAGCATCGGGCGGCGCTCGGCGAAGAGGCGCTCAACCAGCGCCAGCGCCTGCTCCGCTTGGGACGCGGGCGCGTCCTTGAGGATCGCGAGCACATGGTGGTTGGGGCGGAGCACCACCACCGTCGGCTGCTCGCGGTTGATGGCGGTGAAATCGCGGAAGGTGTCGCCGCTGCGGTCGAGCAGCACCGGAAAGGGAAGCGCCTGTTCCAGCGCCGCCGCGGGCGGCTCGAGCGTCACCGCGACGAGGCGCGCGTCAGCCGCGGCAAACCGGTCGAGCCGCGCGCGGAAGCCGTCCAGCGCCGCCGCGACCGCGGCGGTGAATTTCGGGCAGAAAATGACCGCCATGGCGTGCCCGGCAATGACGTCGCCGCGCAGATCGACAATCTCGCCGCCGAGCGATTTCAGCGCGCAATCAGGGGCGATATCGCCGGCGGCGAGCGGCGGGGTGAAGAGCGCGCGCGGCGGCTTCGGCGAGAGTGGCGCCATGAGAACCTCGACCGCGGATAGGAGCCGCTGCCGGGCAGCCTGTCAACGTCTTCAGTTGTCAGCCATCGGTTTTCAGTTATCAGTTGGGGGCAGCGAGGGTGCTGACGACTGAGACCTGAGAACTGACAACGGCAAACAGGGAGGAGCCGCAATGATCCGAGTGGCCATTCTCGACGACTACCAGCGTGTCGCGCTCGCCATGGCG
>DASQSR010000244.1:0-8554 GCA_035642295.1 Allostellaceae bacterium
CGGCGAGGTCGCCGCTGGCATGGAACAGGCGGCGCGCAGCGGCGACGATATCGGCTTCATGCGGCTCGACCGTGACTTCAACCTGCTGATGCTGGAAGCGGCCCGCAACGAGTTCGCCGCCGCGGCGATGAGCCTGATGCACGGGCTGTCGCGCCGCTTCTGGTACATCCATTACCGCGCCGTCGCCGATCTGCCGCTCGCCGCCCGGCTTCACGCCGAGGTGGCGCGGAGCGTCGCCGCCGGCGATGCCGCCGCCGCGGCGGCCGCCTCGGACCGGCTCATCGACTATATCGAGGCTTTCGCCCGCGCCACGGCGGAGGCGGGGGCGTGAGCCTCGCGGCACCGGCTTGCCGGCGCCCGGAAGGACTGATATATTAGTGATACATCTCACTCGGGAGGTGACGCGATGATGGGAAAGCGGCAGGCGGCGTTCCGCGCCGAATATCGCCAGCGCATTTCGCCCTGGTACCATGGCTGGGCGCATGTCGCGCTGATCTATGCCATCGGCGGCGCGACCATCGCGTACGCGGCGCGGCATGTGCACCGGCCGAGCGCCGCCGAATGGCTGGTGGTGCCGGTGGTGTTCCTGCTCTGCAACCTCTTCGAGTGGTGGATCCACCGCTTCATCATGCATCGGCCGGTCAAGGGCTTCATGGGCATCTACAGGCGCCACACCCTCGCCCATCACCAGTTCTTCACCGACCAGGAGCCGACGCTCGACGACAGCCGCGATTTCCGCATCACTTTCTTCCCGCCCTATGCGCTCGTCACCTTCATCGCCATGTCGGTGGCGGGGGCGGCGCTGGTGGCGCTGCTCTGGTCTGAGAACGCCGCTTGGCTGCTCGTTTGCACCACCGCCGGCGTCTATCTCAACTACGAGCTCTTCCACTGGTGCTGCCATGTCCGCGACGACCGCATCGTCCGCCACATCCCGTTCGTCAATACCATCCGCCGCCATCACATCGCTCATCACAACCCGGCGATCATGATGGAGCGGAACATGAACCTGACCTATCCCATCGCCGACTGGCTCTTCGGCACCAGCGATCTCGACCGCGGGCTCTTCGGTCATCTCTTCAACGGCTATGACACGAGCTCCGTCAAGGCCGGGTTGCGTCGCGTCCGCGCCGGGTCGGATGACCCGATGACGGCGCGCGTGCGGGCCTGACATGGTGCCGCTGAAGCGCTCCGCCGCCTCGCTTGTCGGCGGCGTCGCCGTGGCGCTCGGCGTGCTGCTGCTCTGGCTGCTGCTCTCGGGCAGCCTCGCCCCCGCCAGCATCGCCATCGGCCTGCTCCTCGCCACCGCCGTCGGCGCCTGGGTGCGCCTCGCCGATCTATAAGCGACCGCGCTCGCGCGGTCGTCCCCGGCGGCGTCAGCGGTTGCGCAGCAACCGCGGGAGCCCAGCGCAACGCGAAAGCGTTGTCGCCCGGCGGCGTCAGCGGTTGCGCAGCAACCGCGGGAGCCGCACCGTGCGGACTGGCCTCTATGTCCCACCCTGCCGGCGCGTCTACGACCCTCCCCGGAACCGACCGGCGAAGCGCCTTGTTCCCCCCTCTAGCAGCAAGACGGAGGGCGCCGATGCTCTACTGGGCCGCGGTTTTCCTGATCATCGCGATCATCGCGGGGATCCTGGGCTTTGGCGGCATCGCCTCGACCGCGGCGGGCATCGCCAAGGTGCTCTTCTTCATCTTCCTGGTGGTGTTCCTCGTCGCTCTGGTGATGGGCTGGGGACGCCGGCGTGGGCCGCCGATCTAACCCCTCGCTGCTGTCGGCCGCCAGACAGCACTCGCGCAGACGAACTCCCTCCCCGCTTGCGGGGGAGGGGAGATAGTGGGCAGCCGCGCGCTCTCGCCTCGGCCACGAAGGCGCCGCCCGACAGAGAGAACTTCGCCGCCGTGCCGCTAATGCTGCGTTGCCAGCGCGCGGGCCAGCTGGCTCAGCGCTTCCTGATGCCGCTCGTTCGGGATCTGGGCGAAGTTGCGCGCCAGCTCCAGGCACATGCGCTCGCGCTGGCTCACCGGCCGCCCGCTCTGATTGTCCAGCCCTTCGAAGAAGTAGCTGACCGGTACGCTCAGCACGCGGGCAATCTCGAACAGTCTGCCGGCGGACACGCGATTGATACCACGCTCGTATTTGTGCGCCTGCTGGTAGGTGACGCCGATGAGGTCGGCGAGCTGCTGCTGGGTCAGGCCGAGCATGATGCGGCGTTCCCGTATCCGAGCGCCGACATGGCGGTCGATGTCTTGCGTCCGGCTTGTGGTTCGCTTCGGTTCCGGTGCATTCATGGGTTCGACAACAGCACAGGAGTGAGAGGGTCGGTCCGCCTTAGGACGCCCGACATGCCATCACGGCAACGTGCGATGGTGCGAAAGTGCTTAAGATCGGGTGCGATGCAAATCGCCGATTGCCATGCAACATCCCGGTCGGAAGTAAAGGTAGGCGAGGAGGGCGAGGACTTCAACCAGTTTTCGCCGCGGCGAACATTGAATGCGCGGCACCGAAGATTTCTATTATACCACGAGATTCGCGCTCCCGGCGGCAAAGCGTGCGCGCGAATGCTTGGTGGGGTGTGGCAATTTCGGGGCGAAGCCCACCTCTGCGCGACAGCGGGCACGCCCCCTCCTGCGACGCCCCCCGGTCGCGCCGAACTCCAGCGTTCTGCCATCTTCCGTCCCTGCCCCTCGTCTTGCCATCTCCCACCCGCATCGCCCGCCGCGACGGCGCTGCGACAGAATTTTTTGGTTCAATCGTTCGTGCGCTAACACTCCTTGCGTGATCAGGTTCCGCGGCGATCGGCGGTCGCCGCAGAGCGCGGCGAGCGCTTGCGCACTGCAGCCGGGCTCGCCCGTTTGCTCGCCGGCCGCACCGCAGCATCGCCGACCGCCGCTGGCGGCATTCGTGCATGGCTGGCCGTCGTTGCCGCCGTTTGACAAGAGGTAGCGGCGAATTATAAAGCGTGGCGTTTACTCACCGGGTCGGACCCTCGCCATGCCGCGCGTATCGATCGGCGATTGTCACCTCTACTACGAGCGGCACGGAGGCGGCTTTCCCGTCCTCTTCATCAGCGGTCTCAACGGCGCCGCCAATTTCTGGCGCGAGCAGGTACCGGTCTTCGCCAAGGGCTTCGAGGCCGTGGTGCATGATCACCGCGGCGTCGGCCAGAGCGACCACAGCCGCATCTCCTACACCGTGGAGCGCATGGCCGAGGACGTGATCGGGCTGATGGATGCGCTGCGCATCGACCGGGCGCATGTCATCGGTCATTCGACCGGCGGCGCCGTCGCCCAGGTGCTGGCCATCGAGCATCCCGAGCGCCTCGCCAGCATCGTCGTCGCCGCGAGCTGGACCAAGGCGGACGCCTATTTCCGCCGGCTCTTCGCCCTGCGCAAGGAGATCCTCGCCCGGCTCGGGCCCAGCCTCTATCTCCAGACCGCGACCTTGCTGTTCTATCCGGCCTACTGGATCGCTCGCCACAACGAGAAGCTGCGGCAGCTCGAGGCGCAGCTGCTGGCCACCTTCCCGCCGCCCGAGGTGGTGATGAGCCGCATCGACGCCGTGCTCGCTTTCGACCGCACCGCCGATCTTGCGCGTATCCGCACGCCGGCGCTCGTCATCGCCGCCCAGGACGACATCGTAACGCCGGCCTATTTCTCCGAGGATCTCGCCCGCCTCATTCCGGGCGCCGAGGCCAAGTTCTTTGCCCAGGGCGGGCACTGCTTCATCCAGGTCCTGGCGCGCGAATTTAACCAAGCCGTGCTCCCCTTCCTGGAAGCACATACGCCCTCCTAAAGGGCGCGACCGCTTCCCGGCGACTTAAGCTTTCGTAAAGTGGTCGACACTACGCTTGGCGGAAGCTTTGCGGGCTTCGCCACTGTTTGGTGATCGGCCCGAATCACGCGAGCGAGCGCCAGGAATGCCCCCGGACGACAAAGACGTGCCGCACCGCTTGGAGGCTGCGCTCACCGCCGCGGGCGATGTCGCTTACGATTGGGACCTCACCACCGACGCGATCCTCTGGCACGGCTCGGTCGCGGCCATGCTCGGCGTCGCCGATGCCAATGCCATCGCCACCGGCCGCGCCCTTGCCGGCCGTCTCAACCCGGACGACCTGCTGCTCCGCCAGCAGCGGCTCAACGCGCATTGGACCCGCCACGCCACCTATGACTGCGAGTTCCGCGTGCGTGCCGAGAATGGCGGCTTCGCCTGGGTGCACGACCGCGGCAGCGCGCGCTTCGATGCGAGCGGCCGGCCGATCCGCATGCACGGCGTCTGGCGCCTCATCACCGGCCGCAAGGCGCAGGAACTGCGCCTCGAGCATGCCGCCAACTACGACGACCTGACCGGCCATTTCAACAAGAAGCGGCTGCGCGAGGCGCTCGACCATATCGTCTCGTCGAGCCTGCGCTCGGGCAGCGCCGGCGCCTATCTCGCCATCGGCATCGACAAGCTCACCCAGCTCAACGACGCGCTCGGCTACGAGGCCGCCGATGCGGTGATCGTCGCCGTCGGCCAGCGCCTCGACCGCTGCCTCAGGGTGAGCGACGTCATCGGCCGCGTCGGCGGCGACCGCTTCGGCATCGTGCTGGCCAATTGCGCCGAGGAGCACGTCACCGTGGCGGCCGAAAAGATCCTGGCGGCGGTGAGCCACGTGCCGGTCATGACCGCAGGCGGCCCGGTCTACGTCACCGTGTCGATCGGCAGCGCCACCTTTCCCGAGCAGGCCAAGACGTCCTACGAGGTGATGACCCGCGCCGAGACCGCTCTCGCCGAGGCCAAGCGCGCCGGGCGCAATTGCTGCGTTCCCTACCGCCTCTCCGAGGAGCAGCGCCGCCAGCACCGTCTCGGCTTGGCGCTCGGCGAGCGCGTGCAGCGGGCGCTGCGCGAGAACCGTCTCGTCTTCGCCTATCAGCCGGTCGTCGACGCCGACAGCGGCGCGGTCGACTACTACGAATGTCTGCTGCGCATGCAGGCCGAGGACGGGTCGATCGTCTCCGCCGCCGAATTCGTGCCGATCATCGAGCAGCTCGGATTCATCCGCGTCATCGATCGCTACGTGTTGGAGAGGGCGGTGGCGGAAGTGGCGGCGCATCCCGGCATCCGCCTCGGCTTCAACATCTCCGGCCTCACCGCCACCGACTATTCGTGGCTGCGCAGCGTCAACACGCTGCTGAAGTCCGAGAGCGAGCTCGCCAGCCGCCTCGTCATCGAGATCACCGAGACGGCGGCGCTGCACGACATCGAGGAATCGGCGCGCTTCGTCGGCTCCTTGCGTGACCTCGGTTGCCGCATCGCCCTCGATGATTTCGGCGCCGGCTTCACCTCGCTCCGCCATTTGCAGGCGCTCGCCGTCGACACCGTCAAGATCGACGGCTCCTTCGTGCGCAATCTCGGACAGAACTACGACAACCAGGTCTTCCTGCGACACCTGGTCGGTCTCGCCAACGGCCTCGGCCTCAGCACCGTCGCCGAATGTGTCGAGACCCAGCATGAAGCCGCCATCCTGCGCCGCGAAGGCGTCGGCTTCTTGCAAGGCTACTACTTCGGCAGACCTGCGATCGAGCCGCCCTGGCTGCGCCACGACGCCGCGCCGCTCCGCGAGGTCCAAGCGGGCTGAGCCGGGCTGCATCGCGAAGGTGCGTCCTTCGACAGCCGACTCCATTCGATCGCTTCGCGATCGAACCCTACGGGTCCGACCGCAGAGCGGTCATCTCCCAGGGGCCATAAAGAGCGGTCATCTCCCAGGGGCCATAAAGAAACGTCCTCATCCTGAGCCCGTCGAAGGACGCAGGATGGAACTGCAGCGACCCCTGAAGCTACTCCTTCTTGTCCTTGCTCAGCGCATCGATCTGCGTCTGCAGCGCGTTGAGCTTGTCGGTGAGCTCCTTGAGGCCGGCCGCGGCAGGCGGCGCCGCCTCGGCCGGCGACGCTTCGGCCGGCTTCTCCGCCGCATGCGCCTTGTCCGTCGGCGCCGTGGTGGTGGCGGTCGGGAAGGGCGAGAACATCTTCATTGTCTTCTCGAAGAGGGCCAGGTTCTGCTTGCCCATCTCCTCGAGCGGGCCGAAAGGGAAGAGGCCGCCGAAGGCGTCCTGCAAGCTCTTGCGCATCTGTTCCTGGTTGCGCGCGAAGGTGGTCATCGCGTGCTCGAGATAGCGCGGCACCAGCCATTGCATCTGATTGCCGTAGAGGCCGATGAGCTGGCGCAGGAAGCTGATCGGCAGCAGGTTCTGCCCCTTCTGCTCCTCCTCGACGATGATCTGCGTCAGCACCGCGCGGGTGATGTCCTCGCCGGTCTTGGCGTCGTTGACGACGAACTCGCGCCCGGCCTTGACCATGCGCGACAGATCGTCGAGCGTCACATAACTGCTCGTCGCCGTATTGTAGAGCCGGCGATTGGCGTATTTCTTGATCATCACCGGAGGGGTCTGCGCGCCGGCCTGTTCGTCCATCTCGTCGCATCCTTGCCGCATCCGCCCGACACGGCCGTTGGTGAAAAATTAAGCATAGCAGCATTCGGTTAAAGACGCTTCAACGCCGATTAAAGACGCTGCGATGCCAAAACGCCATGCCGGCCCGGCGTCTGGCCTTTGCCGGAAGGCGCCGATATACTCCGCCGGCATGGCGGAACCGCCGGACCTTGCGAGCCTGGCCAAGAGGTACCTCGACCTGTGGCAGGAGCAGCTGACCGCCATGGCCACCGACCCGGATCTCGCCGAGGGCCTCGCCCGGTTGCTCGCCGGCCTCACCCCTTCCCCTCCCTGGCCGCCGCGGCCGGGTGCTGGTGCTGATGGCGGCGCTCCGCCTGGGCCCGCGGCCGCTGCCGCTGCATCTGGCGAGCGCGGCGACGCTGTGGCTCAGCTCGCGCGCCGCCTTGCCGCTGTTGAGCAGCGGCTTGCTGCCCTGGAAGCCCGAGCTCGCCGCGGCCGGGAACGCACTCCGGCAAAGCCTCGCCGGCGTCGCCGCTGAGGATTTCGCCACCGCCGTCGAAGGCGAGCTGCGCGCCCGCAGCGACAGCTTCCTCCAGGGGCTCGAGCGCTATCGCCACCATCCCTATCGCCGGGCGGCGAGCGAGCCGCCGGTGCTGTGGCAGGAAGGCGCAACGCGGCTCCTCGACTATCGCCCGGCCGGCGGACCGCCCGTGCTGGTGGTGCCTTCGCTCATCAACCGCGCCTATATCCTCGACCTCTTGCCCGACAGGAGCTTGTTGCGCTTTCTCGCCGCGGCGGGGTTGCGGCCGCTGCTCGTCGATTGGGGCAAGCCCGAGGCGCTCGAGCGTAGCTTCGATCTCACCCATTACGTCGCCGGCCGGCTCGAGCGCGCCGCCGAAGTCACGGCATCGCTGGGCGCGCCCTTCGCGGTGATCGGCTACTGCATGGGGGGGCTCCTCGCGCTGGCGCTGGCCGAGCGTCGCGGCGGGCTGGTCTCCGCGCTGGCGCTGCTCGCCAGCCCCTGGGATTTCCACGCCGAGCGCCCCGGCCAGGCGCGGCTCCTCGGCGAGATCGCCGAGCCGCTGGTGCGCAGCTTCGCCCTTCTGGGCGAAGTGCCGGTCGACATGCTGCAACTGCTGTTCGCCACGCTCGATCCGCTGCTCGCGTTGCGCAAATTCTCGCGTTTTGCCGCGCTTCCCGCCGGCAGCGCCGAGGAGCGCGACTTCGTCGCCGTCGAGGATTGGCTCAATGACGGGGTGCCGCTGGCGTTGCCGGTGGCCCGCGAATGCCTCGGCGGGTGGTACGGCGCCAACACGCCGGAGGCGGGCCTGTGGCGCATCGCCGGCCGGCCGGTACTACCCGAGCGCGTCGCCGCGCCGTCCCTGGTCATCGTTCCCGCGCAGGATCGCATCGTCCCGCCGCGGACCGCCGCGGCGCTGGCGCGGCGGCTGCCCCGGGCGGAAGAGCTGACGCCGCCCTTGGGCCATATCGGCATGATGGTGGCGCACGAGGCGCCGACGGCGGTCTGGCGCCCGCTGGCGGATTGGCTGGGCCGCCCGGCGGCCGCTCCCGCCCGCCCGCCGCGGCGCCGGCGACGCGATTGATCCAGATCATCGCGCCGCGGCGCCGGCTGCGGGATGGGTTTCCAAATCGGGCGGCGCGATCTATCTAAGAGAGGTCAGCGAGCCCGTCTCCCCAGCACGAGGATCGATCCATGAGCGAAATCGTCATTGCCGGCGCGGTGCGCACTCCGATCGGCTCCTTCAACGGCAGCCTCAGCAGCGTTCCCGCGCACTACCTTGGACAGACCGCCATCGCCGAGGCGATGCGGCGCGCGAATGTCGATGCCAAGGAGGTGTCCGAGGTCATCATGGGGCAGATCCTCACGGCGGGGGAGGGGATGAACCCGGCGCGGCAGGCCGCCATTGGCGCCGGCATCCCGGTCGAAGCCACCGCCTATAGCGTCAACCAGGTCTGCGGCTCCGGCCTCAGGACGGTGGCGCTGGGCTATCAGGCGCTCCGTACCGGCGACAGCAGCATTGTCGTTGCCGGCGGCCATGAGAGCATTAGGTGCGGATCGGCAGCACCGGGCCGAAGATCTCCTCGCGCATCAGCGCGAGCTCCTCGG
>DASQSR010000245.1:0-13183 GCA_035642295.1 Allostellaceae bacterium
GCCCGCCGTCGACGACCGGCGTCCGGCGCTGGCGCGCGCCGCCGGCGAGCGGGTCATGGGTTTGCTCCGCCGCGGCGGGCCGCTGCCCCGCGATCTCGTCTCGCCGGCGAGCCTCCGCAACGCCGCGGCGCTGGTTGCCGCCACCGGGGGCTCGACCAACGCCGCGCTGCATTTGCCGGCGATCGCGCACGAGGCGGGCCTCAGCTTCACTCTCGCCGAGATCGGCGAGGTCTTCCGCCGGACGCCGCTCATCGCCGATCTCCGCCCCGCCGGCCGCTTCCACGCCGCCGATGTCGACACGATCGGCGGCGTTCCGGTGCTGCTGAAGGAGCTGATCCGCGGCGGCTTGATCGACGGCGGCGTTCCGACGCTCGACGGCACCAGCCTCGCCGAGGGCGTCGCCGGCGCGCCCGCGCCCGACGGCGCCGTGGTGCGCCGGCTCGAGGAGGCGCTGCTGCCGACCGGCGGCGTTGTCGTGCTCACCGGCAATCTCTGCCCCGAAGGCGCGCTGCTCAAGGTCGCGGGGCTGCGCCATCCCGTGTTCCACGGCAAGGCCCGCGTCTTCGACAGCGAGGAGGCGTGCATGGCCGTCGTCGCCGCGCGGCGCTACGCACCCGGCGATGTTCTCATCATCCGCTATGAAGGACCGCGCGGCGGCCCGGGCATGCGCGAGATGCTCGGCGTCACCGCGCTCCTCTATGGCCAGGGCATGGGCGAGCAGGTGGCGCTGCTGACCGATGGCCGCTTCTCGGGCGCGACCCGCGGCATGTGCATCGGCTATGCCGGGCCGGAAGCGGCGGCCGGCGGCCCGCTGGCGCTGGTCGAGGATGGCGATCCCATCCGCATCGACGGCACGGCCGGCACCATCGAGCTGCAGGTCGCCGATGACGTGCTGGCGCAGCGTCGCGCGCGCTGGCGCCCGCCGTCGCGGCCGCCGCTCGCGGGGCTGCTGCAGAAATACGCCGCTTGCGTCGGCCCCGCTCATCAGGGCGCCGTGACGCATGCGGGCGCCGTCGACTGGCCTCGGGAGAAACCCCAATCATGAAGCTCGCTTTCATCGGCATCGGCCTTATGGGAGCGCCGATGGCGCGCCGCCTCCTCGAGGCCGGCCACGACCTCGCCCTGTGGAACCGCAGCGCGGCGAAGCTCGGGCATCTGGTGCAACGCGGCGCCCGCGCTGCGGCGAGCCCGGCCGACGCGGCGCAGGGTGCCGCGATTGTCATGCTCTGCGTCACCGACGCCGCGGCGGTGGAAGCTGTCGTCTTCGGCGCCGGCGGCGTCGCCGAAGCCATCGGCCGCGACGCGCTGCTCGTCGACTTCTCCAGCATCAGCCCCGAGGCGACGCGGCGGCTCGCCGAGCGGCTGGAACGCGAGCGCGGCAGCCGCTGGATCGACGCCCCGGTCTCGGGTGGCGTTCCCGGCGCCGAGCAGGGGAGGCTCGTCATCATGGCCGGCGGCGATGCCGCCGATATCGAGCGCGCGCGGCCGGTGCTGGACAGCCTCGCCGCCGCGGTCACCGCCATGGGCCCGGTCGGCGCCGGGCAGACGACCAAGCTCTGCAACCAGATGATCGTCGGCGGCAACCTCGTCATCATCGCCGAAGCGCTGAAGCTCGCGCAGCAGGCGGGCGTCGATGCCGCGCGGCTTCCCGACTGCCTCAAGGGCGGCTTCGCCGATTCGCTGCCGCTGCAGATCTTCGGCCGGCGCATGGCGAGCGGACGCTGGGATCCGCCGCTCGCCGCCGCCGCGATTCTGCTGAAGGACCTCGACACCGCCTGCGACCTGGCGCGCCAGACGACGACGCCGGTGCCGATGACATCGCTGGCGAGCGCCCTCTTCCGCCTGCTCAAGGCGCAAGGCCGCGGGGACGAGGACCCCGCGGCGCTGATCACGCTGCTGGGTTAGCGCGGTGCGGCGGCATCGTCTCCCTTGTTGAAGGCGAGCGCGGCTCTACGTCGAAATGAATAATCCCGAAGAAGTACGGGATTGTCGGTATTTCTCAAAATTACGAGACGGTTATTCTTTTGTGTGAGCAGCTGCGACGTCAGCGGGTGCTCTCCCCGGCACGCCGCTGACTCGCGCAGATCGCACGCTTCCGAAAGGATCACCCACTATGGCCGACGACAACATCTTCTCTGGACTGAAGGTGGTGGATTTCGCAACTTTCATCGCGGGTCCGAGCGCCGCCGTGATCTTGTCCGACTTCGGCGCCGACGTCATCAAGGTCGAGGCGCCGAGCGGCGATTTCTGGCGACATGCCAACAGGCTCCCGCCGCAGCCACAGGCCGAGGATGCCTATCCGTGGCATCTGGCCAATCGCAACAAGCGCGGTATCACGCTCGATCTGAAATCACCGAGCGCTCGGAAGGTCCTCGAGAAGCTCGTCAAATGGGCCGACGTGCTCATCGTCAACACGCCGCATCTCGCACGCAAGACATTGAAGCTCGAGTATGACGACGTGATGCAATGGAATCCGCGCATGATCTATGCGGATCTCACCGGCTTCGGTGAAAAGGGGCCGGATGCCGATCTCCCCGGCTTCGATATCACCTCGTACTGGGCGCGCAGCGGTCTCCTGTCGCTGACGCGCGATGCCGGCGCGCCGCCGACTTGGCCGGTGGCCGGCAGCGGCGACAATGCCACCGCCGTCGGCCTCTATTCAGCCATCGTCACCGCGCTTTATCGCCGCGAGCGCACCGGCCAGGGCGCCTATGTCACGACCTCGCTGCTCGCCGAGGGTATCTGGGCCGCGAGCGTTTCGATCCAGGCCGCGCTGTGCGGGGCGAAATTTTTCGGGCTGCATGATCGCAGGCATCCCGCGAATGCGGCGATGAACGTGTACCGCGCCGCCGATGACACCTGGTTCGTTCTCGTCGTCACGCCCGACAAGCTCGCGGCCGTGACGCAGGCCATCGGCCGCCCCGATCTGCTGGCGGATCCGCGCTTCTCCGATCCGGCGAAGCTGGAAGCGAACAGGCCGCAGCTCACCGCCATCCTCGATGAGATCTTTGGTGCGAAGCCGATGGCGCATTGGTACGAGGTCTTCCGCGGCGTGCATGTCGCTTTCGGAGCCGTGCGTGATCCGGAGGAAGTCATCAACGATCGCCAGTTGCGCTCGAACGACATCGTCGTCCCGCTCGAAGGGGCAGGCGGCAAGCTCACCTCGACGATCAGCAGCCCGATTGAAGTGCACGGCGTCGCGAAGGTGTCGGCAAAACGCGCCCCGGCGCTCGGCGAGCACACCGACCAGGTTCTCGGGCAGCTGGGCTTCAGCGCAAAAGAAATCGACGGCTTGCACGCGAGCGGTGCCCTCGGCAAGGCCGAGGAACGCGCGGCCTGACGCTCGGCGACTGCCAGGCGGCCGCGCCGCTCCTGCGCGGTGCCGCCGTCAGTTCATCGCCAGCAGGCTGAGCTGCGCGAGCTCAGGCGGGATGACGCTGGTGATCGCGGCGAGCAGCGCCGCGACCGTCGCCGCGATCAGCAGCGCCGGCACGAGCTCCGCCGTGGCTGCGGCGACCTCTGCCGGCTGCGCCTCGACGATGACGTTGGTCTCGAGAGTGGAAAGGATGTCCGTCATGAAACGTACCTCCCTGCATGGCGTGGGAGGAAGCATCGCCGTTTCGTCTTAAAGAAACGGAAAAAGCCGCTGGTGATCGCCGAAGATACGCGCAAAATTTTAGAGAATTCGCACCGCCGATGCTTGCCTTCCAGGGCGAAACCCGCCGGTCCCGATGGATGGCCGGCGTTCCGATATTGGACCCCGCGGCAGGGAATGTCGGGCATGCGCCGCCCCATGATTGGCATTTTATGTTTCCTTAACCGCGAGCGTGATACCCCCGGTGCTCTCAGAAATCGGAGGTAGGCGGTGCCGTCCTTGCGAATCAGCGTGTTGATGCAGCTTCTCTTCGGCGCGGCGCTGCTCATCCTCCTCGGCGTGACCGCGAGCGACATGTGGTCGGCGCTGGCCCGGCGGAGCGCCGCCGAGCGCGCGGTCGAGGTCGGCCACGCCGGCGAGGCGGTGTTCGCGGCCCTGCAGAATTTCCGCCTCGAGCGCGGCCCGACGCGGCTCAATCTCGTGGCGAAGGCGCCGGCGGACGCGGCGTTCATCGCCGAGAATGCCGCGCTCCGTGCCAAATCCGCGCCCGCGCTCGACGCGCTCATCCGCATTTGCGACGCCATCACCTGCGTCCACGCCGGCGAGACGCAGCAGCTTCGCTCCGCCTTCGCCGAGGTGCAGCGGGTGCGCCAGGACGTCGACCGCGATCTGTCGCTGCCGCTCGAGCAGCGCAGCCCCGGCATCGCCGATCGCTGGAACACCGCCGCCACCGCGCTCATCGACCAGCTCGAGACCATGTCCAACCGGCTCTCCACCGAGATCCGGCTGGACGGTCCCTTCATCGCCGAAGCGATCGAGGTGAAGGAGATGGGCTGGACGGTGCGCGACTACACCGGCTTCGAGCGCAACTTCTATATCGAGGCGATCCAGCACGACGGCTTCACGCCGGCGCTCGACTTGAAGATCGCCGATCACGCGGCGCGGATCGACACCGCCTGGAAGATGGTGCTCGAGCTGACCTCGCGTCCCGGCGCTCCCTCCGAGCTCACCCGCATCGTCCAGCAGATCAAGGCGGAGTATTTCGGCCAGTACCGCCCGCTTTACGCCGCCATCCGCAGCGCCCTCGCCGCCAAGCAGCCCTCGCCGGTCACCACCGACGACGTCTTCCGGCGCTCCAATAAGATCCTCAACCTGCTCGCCAGCTTGCCCGAGGCCGCGCTCAAGGTCGCGACCGCCGACGCCGAGCGCGAGGACGCCGCGGCGACGCGCGGCTTCGCTCTCGATGTGGCTCTCCTTCTCGTGGCGCTGGCCCTCGGCGCCGCCGGCCTCTTCGTCATCCGCAGCCGCATCGTCCGACCCATCGCCGAGATCGTGTCGGCGATGCTGGCGGTGGCGCGCGGCGAGCTGTCGTTCGCCATTCCCCATCGCCAGCGCCGCGACGAGATCGGCGCACTCGCCGGCGCGCTTGCCGTCTTCAAGGAAAACGCCGAGGAAAAGGCGCACGCCGCCGAGCGCGAGCGCCGCGAGCTCGAAGAGAAATCGCGGCGCCAGGCGGCGGTCGCCGCCGCCATCGCCGATTTCGACCAGAGCTCGCGCCTCGCGCTCGAAGCCTTCTCCGGCGCCGCCTCGCGCATGAGCACCACCGCGAGCGCGCTCTCGGCGACGGCCGAGGAGACCAGCCGCCAGGCCGCCGCGGTCTCGGCCGCCTCGACCCACACCTCGGCCAACGTCCAGACCGTCGCCACCGCCACCGAGGAGCTCTCCTCCTCGGTCGCCGAGATCGGCCGCCAGGTCGCGCAGTCGACCGACGTCGCCGGCCGCGCCGTCGGCGAAGCGCAGCGCACCGAAGGGACCATGCGCGTCCTCGCCGAGGCCGCGGACAAGATCGGCGAGGTGATGAAGATGATCCAGAGCATCGCCGCGCAGACCAACCTCCTGGCGCTCAACGCCACCATCGAGGCGGCGCGCGCCGGCGAGGCGGGCAAGGGCTTTGCCGTGGTCGCCAGCGAGGTGAAGACGCTCGCCGCCCAGACCGCGAAGGCGACCGAGGAGATCGCCGACCAGATCGCCTCGATTCAAGGCGTCACCGGCGACGCCGTCGCCGCCATCGCCCGCATCAGCGACACCATCGGCGAGATCAACAGCATTGCCACCGCGATCGCCACCGCGATCAACGAGCAGGGAACCGCCACCCACGAGATTGCGCGCAGCGTCCAGGAAGCGGCCAAGAGCGTGCACGAAGTCTCCGCCAATATCGGCGGCGTCACCCGCGCGGCGGAAGACACCGGCGCCGAGGCGGGCGAGGTCATGAGTGCCTCGACCGAGCTCGACCGCCATGCCGGCCAGCTCCGCGCCGAGATCGCCAACTTCCTCGGCCGCATCAGCGCCGCGTAGTACCCCCCAATACCGGCCCGCTCGGCGCCGGGGGTGGAGCGGCAGGGCGTTGACGAAATCGTCAACCCGGCCACCGTCGAGACCGGTCAATCGCCACCGTCGAGGCCGGTGAATTGATGATTTCATCAGGCGCCAAGCGCGGTCGGCTGTACCGGCGCCCGATCCCGACATCTGCCGCGATGTCCGGCTAACGCCACGCCAAAACAGGAGTTTCAGCCTCCGGCATCGGCGCGGGCCAAGCGTGCCCAGCAGGCCTGACCGGATTGGCACTGCTCTTGCTCTGACGAAGACGCAAGGCGCAAGCAGGCCGCGGCTCAATAGGGAGGACGGAAGATGACCGGCGTTCCGGCCGAGCTCGGGCGAGGCAACGTGCGCGTCACCTGGACGTGCCGTGACACGTTCGTCGAGGTTGAGCTCATACGGGGCGATCGCGATTTGGCGGTCGGCCTCATCATGACGTTGCCCGCTCTGTGCCAATTTTGCGGCGGCAATCATTGCCGTCTGACCGTGGCCGCTCCCGCCGCGGCGAAGGCTTTCGCGCATCTGCGGAGCCACGCGGCGAACCGATCTCAACCACCGGAGGAACTCGCTTGACCGTCAACCCTCAGCCTCCCCCGCTCACTATGGATGACACCAGCCGCAAGCCCCTCGTGGCGAGGCTCGTGGCGTTCATTGCGGACCGTCGCCTTCAACCCGGCGACCGGATTCCTTCGGAGCGTGAACTGGCGGAGCGCCTCGGCGTCGGACGGAATGCCGTGCGCGAGGCCATTGCGCGGCTGACGTCGCTGCGTGTCGTCGAATCGAGACGTAAATCGGGGGTCTATTTGCGAGAGATCTGGCGGCAATCGAGCTTCGAGGCAATGGTGATGCTTTCGGGATTGGGACGGGAGCCGACGTGGGGTGAGCTCTCGGAGACAATGGAGGTCCGCGCGGTGCTCGAGCACACTGCGATCGAGCTTGCCTGCGCTCGCCGGGACGACCAGGACCTGGTGGCGCTCAACCGGATCCTCGAAGAGACCGAGCGGGTGATATCAGAGAAGGGAAACATCGCCGATCAAGATCAAGCGTTTCATCTGGCCTTGGTGAGTGCCACGCACAATAAGATCCTGGTGTGCGTGCTCAATGCGTTCTATGAACTCACTCTGCCTCGACGCCGACTCTGTTTTACGCGCCTGCAGCGCGCCCATATCCAGCACCGGCAGCACAAAGAGATCGTTGCAGCGGTCACGGCGCGCGACCCGGCGCGCGGCATTAAATTGATCTACGATCACATCGCGCTCTTGGGGTCTTACTGGCGATCGAAATCGTCCGTCCGCTCACGCGACGGCACGCGTACGACGCGCTTCGTGCGCATGGTCGCGCCGAAAGGTGATAGCCTGCGCGGGATCGTCACTCCAGCGCCCGTGGAGCGAGACCTGCCTCCTCCGCCGCTTGCGCGCGCAGGCGCGCCTCGATCGCGGCGATGACGACGTCGCGCTTGTTCCGGAGATGGCGCTCGAGGATCCAGCGCAACCGCTCGCCGTCGCGCCGCTCGAGCGCTTCCAGAATTTGCTCGTGCTCGGCGACAGCCTTGTCCCAGCGCTCCTGCGAGACATTGGCGAAATAGCGCGCCCGGCGGACGCGCGCGTTGAGCGCGCCGTAGGTCGCCAGCAGCACCGGGTTCGCCGCCGCGCGGCTGATCGCCTCGTGGATCGCCTGGTTGCAGCGGAAATACTCGGCGCGGTTGCGCCGATCGTGATGCACCAGCATCTCGACATGGGCCGTGCGAATCTCGGCGAGCTGCGCCTCGTTGATGCGCTCTGCGGCGAGCTGCCCCGCGACGCCTTCCAGCGGAGCCAGCACTTCGAAGACATGATCGATCTCGGCGATGCTCACCGGCGTTACGATCGCGCCGCGGTTGGGCAGCAGCTCGGCCAGCCCCTCCGCCGCGAGCACCTTGAGCGCCTCGCGCAGCGGCGTGCGCGACACCTGCAGCTCAGTACACAAGAGACGCTCGTTGAGCCGGGCGCCGGGCGGAATTGCGCCGTCGATGATGAGGGCGCGCAGCCGCGAAGTCACCTCGGCATGGAGGTTGGTCCGGCTGATGGCGAGCGCGCGGGGCTCCGGGATGTCCAGGCCTTTTTGCATTCCTGATGCGATCTCCAGATTGGGCACAGGGGGCGCTCCGGGTCTTGACCGCGAAGAGATTGCATGCAAAATTCCGTATTCAAGATAGCAGCCAACAAGGGGAAGGTCCATGCAGAAGTTGACGGGCAGCCACAGCGGCCGGCATTTCCTGCAGATTCCGGGACCGACCAATGTTCCCGACCGCGTTCTGCGCGCCATCGACAACCCGACCATCGACCATCGCGGCCCCGAATTCGCCGCGCTCGCCCGCAGCGCGCTGGCGCGGCTGAAGCTCGTCTTCAAAACCGGCGGTGCGGTCGTGATGTATCCCGCCTCCGGGACCGGCGCCTGGGAGGCGGCGCTCGTCAACACGCTCTCGCCGGGCGACCGGGTGCTGATGTTCGAGACCGGCCATTTCGCCACGCTCTGGCGCGAGATGGCGGGCCGGCTCGGTATCGAGGCCGAGTTCGTTCCCGGCGATTGGCGCCACGGCGTCGACCCCGCGCTGGTCGAGGCGAAGCTCGCCGAGGATCGTGGCCACAGCATCAAGGCGGTGATGGCCGTCCACAACGAGACTTCGACCGGCGTCACCAGCCGCATCGCCGAGATCCGCCGCGCCATCGACCGCGCGCGTCATCCGGCGCTGTTCATGGTCGACACGATCTCGTCCCTCGCCTCGATCGACTATCGGCACGACGACTGGGGCGTCGATGTCACCGTCGCCGGCTCGCAGAAAGGGCTGATGCTGCCGCCCGGCCTTTCCTTCAACGCCATCAGCGACAAGGCGCTCGCGGCATCGCGCACGGCGCGGCTGCCGCGGAGCTTTTGGGATTGGGGCGCCATGCTGCCGGCGATGGACACCGGCTTCTTCCCCTACACGCCCGCGACCAATCTGATTTACGGCCTCGACGCCGCCCTCGACATGCTGCTCGAGGAAGGGCTCGACCGCGTCTTCGCCCGCCATCAGCGCCATGCCGAGGCGACGCGGCGCGCCGTGCGCGCCTGGGGGCTCGAGATTCTGTGCCTCAACCCCGCGGAATACTCTGCCTCGCTCACCGCGATCCTGATGCCCGAGGGCCATGACGCCGACGCTTTCCGCAAGCTGGTGCTGGAGCGCTTCGACATGTCGCTCGGCGCCGGCCTCACCAAGCTCAAGGGCAAGGTGTTCCGCATCGGCCATCTCGGCAGCTTCAACGACCTCATGCTGATGGGCACGCTCGCCGGGGTCGAGATGGGGCTGGCGCTCGCCGGCGTGCCGCATCGCAAGGGCGGCGTCGACGGGGCCATGGCCTATCTCGCCGCACCTGCCGACGCGGAGCGCCGCGCCGCCGTTGCGTGACCGCCGGGCCTCTGCCCGGCGGCGAAAACACCAAGTGGAGGGAACCGTGAAGACGACTTACCGCATCCTGATCATGGGCGCATCCTACGGCTCGCTGCTCGCGGCCAAGCTGCTGTTCGGCGGGCACAAAGTGAAACTCGTCTGCCTCCCCGCCGAGGCCGAGCTCATCAACCAGGAAGGCGCGCGCGTGCGCCTCCCCATCAAGGGCCGGAAGGAGCAGGTCGAGATCGACACGCGCAAGCTTCCCGGGACGCTCTCGGCGGACGGCCCCGGCGCCGTCGATCCCGCCGACTACGACCTCGTCGCGCTGGCGATGCAGGAGCCGCAATACCGCTCGCCCGGCGTGCGCGAGCTCCTCGATAGCGTCGCCAAGGCGAAGAAGCCCTGCATGTCCATCATGAACATGCCGCCCCTGCCCTATCTGAAGCGCGTTCCCGGCCTCGCCGCCGACCGTCTGGAGAATTGCTTTACCGACGCCCGGGTGTGGGACAGCTTCGATCCCGCACTGATGACTCTGTGCAGCCCCGACCCGCAGGCCATCCGCCCGCCGGAAGAGAAGGTCAACGTGCTGCAGGTGACGCTGCCGACGAACTTCAAGGTCGCCCGGTTCGATTCCGAAGAGTACACCGCCATGCTGCGGAAGCTGGAGGCGGATATCGAGGCGGCGCGCTTCGATACCGGCGACGGCAGGATCGAGCTGCCGGTGAAGTTGAAGGTGCACGACTCTATCTTCGTGCCGCTCGCGAAGTGGGCCATGCTGATTACCGGCAACTACCGTTGCGTGCAGAAGGATGCGGCGCGCACCATCAAGGAAGCGGTGCACAGCGATATCGAAGCGTCGCGGCGGGTCTACAACTGGGTGCGCGACCTCTGCATCGGGCTCGGCGCCGCCCCGGGCGACCTGGTGCCGTTCGAGAAATACGCCGCCGCGGCGAGCGATCTCACGCGTCCCTCTTCCGCCGCGCGCGCGCTCTTCAACGGCGCGCCCAACATCGAGCGTGTCGACCGGCTGGTGCAGAGCATCGCCGCGCAGAAGGGGATGCGCCTCGCCGATATCGACGAGACCGTCGCCCTGGTCGATGCGCGGCTCGAGGCCAACCGGAAGAAGGCCGCCGCCTGACGCACAGGCTCAATGTGCGCTGAGCGCTTGACGTGAGCGACCGAATCGCAACTATACCCCGCGCCCGGCGAACCGGGCGCGGGCGACAGAGGCGTTATCGTTAACGAGAAGCTCGGAGGGACGCGTGCAGGACGGCAGTAAGGGGCGGGCAGGATCGGGGCGCTGGTTTGTGATGCTCCTGATCTGCCTCATGTACCTCATCACCTATCTCGACCGCGTCAACATCTCCACCGTCGCCCCGGTCATCAGCAAGGAGTTCGGCTTCGACCACGCGACGATGGGCGTGATCTTCAGCGCCTTCCTCTGGAGCTATGCCGCCTTCCAGGTGCCGGGCGGCTGGCTCGGCGACCGTTTCGGGCCGCGCCGCGTGCTCGCCGTGATCGTCGCCTACTGGTCGGTGATGACGGCGATCACGGCCGCGGCGACCGGCGCGCTCTCCTTCACCGCCATCCGCTTCCTCTTCGGCGTCGGCGAAGCCGGGGCCTTCCCGGTGGCGACGCGCGCGATGCAGCTCTGGTATCCGCGGCAGGAGCGCGGCCTCTGCCAGGGCCTCTCGCACAGCGCCAGCCGTCTCGGCGCCGCGGTCGCGCCGCCGCTCGTGGTCGCCATCGTGACCACCCTCGGCTGGCATTGGGTCTTCTACATCTGCGGCGCTCTCGGCCTGGTCTGGTCGATCCTCTGGTACTTCACCTATCGCAACCTGCCCGAGGAACACCCTCTGGTGAGCAAGGCCGAGCTCGCCTATATCCGCGGCGACGCGGCGCCCAGCACCGGGAGCTCGGCCAGCCGCGAGGCCAAGGCCCCGGTGCCGTGGGGCGTTCTGCTGCGCTCGCCCAACATGTGGGCGATCATGTGCGCCTACTTCACCTACGTCTATTGCCTCTGGATCTTCCTCAGCTGGCTCCCCTCCTACCTCGTCGAATTCCGGCATTTCACGCTGCTCAAGGTCGGCTTTCTGGCCTCGCTTCCCTTGTGGGCGGGCGTCGTCGGCGACACCGCGGGCGGCTGGATCACCGACCGGCTTGTGAAGCGGAGCGGCAGCGCGAAGCTGGGGCCGCGTCTGGTGGCAATCGTCGGCCTGCTTGGCTGCGCCTTCTGCATCGTGCCGGCGGCGCTTACCACCAATGCCTACACCGCCGTCTATTGCCTTACCGGTGCGATGTTCTTCCTCGAATGCACCATCGGTCCTTCCTGGGCGGTGCCGATGCATGTCGGCGGCGAGCATTCCGGCACGGTCGCCGGCATGATGAACATGGCCGGCAATATCGGCGGCGCGCTGTCGCCGCTGGTGTTCGGCGTGCTCGTCCAGGTCGGGTCGTGGGTCGCGCCCTTCATCGTCGCCGCCGGCCTGCTCGTCATCGGCGCCGCCGTCTGGGCCTTCTGGCTCGACCCGGAAGGGCCGGTGCTCGAGAAGCGGCGACCGGCCGCGGCGAGGACCGTCCCCGCCGAGTGACGCCGCGGGTGCGACGTCGTCGCGACGGGCGCGGCTGGCGCCTGCCGCCGGCCGGCCGTCCGCAAGGGGCGCTGGCTAACCCGGCTCGAAGCCCTTCGTCTTGAGCACCGCCTTGGCCTCCGGGCTGGCGAGGAAGCGGAAGAGTGCCTTCGCCTCTGCCGGCGACTTCGCGCCGGCGCCGATCGCGCCCACGAAGACCGTCGTGCTGGCGAGGTCGCCGGGAAGCGGTCCCACCAGCCGTGCGCCGGCCACCGGCACGATCTCGGAGGCCTGCCCGACGCCAAGCTCGGCCTCGCCCTTGGCGACGACCTCGGCGGCTTGCGCGCCCGGCACCAGGATCGTCTTGCTTTTGAGCTGATCGGCGAGGCCGAGGCGATCGATGACCTTCGCGAAATAGACGCCGCTCGCGCCGCCTTTGGCGGGATCGGCATAGACGATCGACTTCGCGGCGAGCAGCGTCTTCTTCAGGGCGTCGACCGTCGTGATGTCCGGCTTCGGCGCGCCTGCCCGCGCCACGATCGACACCGCCGTGCTCGCCACGCTCGCGCGGCTGTCCGGCAACAGCTTGCCGGCTTTCTCCAGGTCGTCCATCGCCGGCTGGGAGAGGATGATGACGTCGGCGCTGTCGCCCGCAAGCACGCGCTTGCGGAGGTCAGCGATGAGCCCGTAGGTGATGGCGAGCTTGAGATGCGCGCGCTGCTCGAACACCGGCTTCAGTTGATCGAGCGCCGCGGTGAGCGCCACCGAGGTCATGACCGTGAGCGTGCCGGGCTCGGCAGCGCGGGCGGTGGGCATCAACCCCAGCGCCGCGACGAGACCGCCCATCAGAACGCGCAGGACCCCCTTGCTTCTTCGCATGCCCATCGCTCCCTCCCTTGGCGATTAACCCGATTCCGCCTTCAACGGTCAGGGTTATATTCCGCTGCCAACGGTGCGCAAGCCGCCCAGCGACGCTCTCGGCCTCGATGACTTCGGCAGCGGATCGCAGTTTGGGTTCAGGGGCTCGCCTTGATCGCCAGGCGCGCCCGGCGCGGCTGATGTCAGACTCCGCTGGTGCGATGCCTTCAGAACTGGCTCTGCAGTTCGATGCCGAACCAGTGACGATGCAGAAAATCCTGGTTCTTTTCGCCCGGAGGCGGCGCGTCCAGCGGGGTCTTGCCAAGGGTCGGCGCCAGAGACGAGCCGCTGGTTGCCGGCGGATCGGCGGGCGGCGGA
>DASQSR010000246.1:0-2594 GCA_035642295.1 Allostellaceae bacterium
GAATGCGGCATTGGCATCGAAGATCTGGCAGCGCCCGCCGCGAGCCCCGGTTTGCGGCGCGTCTTCGACCGGCTGCTCGATGCCACCGATCGCCTCATCGAGCGCGCGCGCCACTTGCCGCTCGCGGTCGAGAGCCCGGGGCTCCGGCGCGAGACCGCGGCGATCGTCGCCCTCGCCGAGCGCCTGTCGCGCCGATTGCGGCGCGGCGATCCGCTGGCATCGCGCGTCAAGCTGAGCCGCGGCGACTTTGCCGCCGCGCTGCTGACCGGGCTCTGGCGCGGCCGGCGCTGGGGGCAGCGATGACGGCGGCGCTGCGACAGGAGACGGAGGAGGATCCGCGCGCCGCGATCCGTGCGCGCGTCGCCGCCGCCGGCACGTCGTTCTATTCGGCGATGCGCCTGCTGCCCGAGGCGCGGCGGGACGCCATGTTCGCCATCTATGCCTATTGCCGCGAGGTCGACGACATCGCCGACAATGACGCGCCCCCCGCGACGAAGCGGGCCGAGCTCGCCGGCTGGCGGCGCGAAATCGACGCCATCTTCGCCGGCAACGCGGTTCGCCCTCTCTCGCGCGTGCTCGCCGATGTCGCGCGCGCCTACCGCCTGCGCCGCGAGGATTTTCTCGCAATCATCGACGGCATGGAGATGGATGCGGCGGCCGACATCCGCGCGCCGAGCCTCGCCGAGCTCGAGCTCTACTGCGACCGGGTCGCGAGCGCGGTGGGGCGCCTCTCGGTGCGCATCTTCGGCAGCGACGTCCCGGCGGCCGACCGCGTCGCCTGGGCGCTGGGCCGCGCCTTGCAGCTCACCAACATCCTGCGCGACCTCGCCGAGGACGCCGCCCGCGGCCGGCTCTATCTGCCGCGCGAGTATCTGGAAGAGGCCGGCATCGACGCGACCGATCCGCAGACGGTGCTGCGCCATCCCGCGCTCGGCGCCGCGTGCGACCGTCTTGCCGCGCTCGCCGAGCAGCGCTTTGCCGAGGCCGCGTCGGCGATGCGGGAATGCCCGCGCCGCGCGATGCGCCCCGCCGCGGTGATGGGCGCGGTCTATGGCGCGGTCCTGCAGCGCCTCCGGCAGCGCGGCTGGCGCGACCTCGAGCGCGAGGTCAAGCTGCCGACCTCGCTCAAGCTCTGGCTCGCCCTCCGCCACGGGCTGCTGTGACCCGGCCTCGCCGGGTCCATGTGGTGGGCGCCGGCCTTGCCGGCTTGTCGGCCAGCCTGCGGCTCGCCGAAGGTGGCGTCGGCGTGGTGCTGCATGAGGCGGCGCGACAGGCGGGCGGGCGTTGCCGCTCCTACCTGGACGCGACGCTCGGCTGCCGCATCGACAACGGCAACCACTTGCTGATCGCCGGCAATCGCGCGGCGATGGACTATCTCCGCCGCATCGGCGCCGAAGGCACGCTGATCGGCCCCGATGCCGCTCTCTTTCCCTTCCTCGACCTCGCCAGCGGCGAGCGCTGGACGGTGCGGCCCAATCCGGGGCGGCTGCCGTGGTGGCTGCTCCGGCCGCAACGGCGCGTCGCCGGCACGCGCGCGCTCGACTATCTCGGTGGATTGCGCCTTCTCGGCGCCGGGCCGGACGCGGTCGTCACCGATCGCCTCGATCCCGACTCGTCGCTCTTCCGCCGCTTCTGGCAGCCGCTGGCGGTGGCGGCGCTCAATACCGAGGTGGAGCAGGCGGCGGCCGTTCTGCTCCTCCGCGCGTTGCGCGAGAGCTTCGGCGCGGGCGGCGCCGCCAGCCGCCCGCTGGTGCCGCGCGACGGGCTCTCCGAAAGCCTGATCGAGCCGGCGCTCGCTCGGCTGCGCGCTCTGGGCGCCGAGCTCCGCTTCGGCTCGCGGCTCCGCGCCATCGAGTTCGCGGCGGATCGCGTCGCGGCCTTGGCGTTCGACGAAGGCGGCGAGCGGCTGGAGCCCGATGAAGCCGTGGTGCTGGCGGTGACCGCGCCGGTGGCGGCGCGGCTGGTGCCGGACCTCGTCGTCCCCGACGAGTTCCGCGCCATCGTCAACGCGCATTACCGCATCGCGGCGCCCGCGGGCGCGCCGTTCTTCGTCGGCCTCGTCGGCGGCACCAGCGAGTGGGTCTTCCGCAAGCGTGACGTCCTCTCGGTGACCATCAGCGCCGGCGACCGGCTCATCGACACGCCCGCCGACGAGCTCGCACAGCGCCTCTGGCCCGAAGTGTGCCGCGCCTACGCTCTCGGCGAGATGGCGCTGCCGCCCTGGCAGATCGTCAAGGAGCGGCGCGCGACGTTCGCCGCGACGCCAGCGCAGCAGCGCCGCCGCCCGTCGCCCGCCACGCGCTGGCACAACCTGGTGCTGGCCGGCGACTTCACCGACACCGGACTTCCCGCCTGGATCGAAGGCGCGATCCGCTCCGGCGACCGGGCGGCGCAGCGCCTGCTCGCGGCGTGATGGCTACCAATTATCGCAAATCCGTGAGTCGCCCCACCTCACCCAACCCTCTCCGCCCCTGAGGGGCGGAGAGGGAGGGACCCGCGCAGCGGGAGGGTGAGGTGGGGGGCCGCGATCTGGGGCGTTGTCTCAGGCATTCTGGCCGCAGCCATCAACCGGCGATCTTCGGCGTTACCTCTTC
>DASQSR010000247.1:0-7221 GCA_035642295.1 Allostellaceae bacterium
GGAAGCAGAACCGCCGCTGCCGGAGGATGAGGCGGGCGCCGGCCTGCGCGGCGCCTTTGTCGGCGAGTGGCGCCGCGTGCTGGCCGATCGCAGCGTCTTCGGCCTCCTGATCATCGCGCCGGTGTTCTATGGCATCTTCTATCCGCAGCCCTATCTGGGGCAGCTCGTCCGCAAGATCCCGATCGCCGTCGTCGATGACGATCGCACCCCGCTGAGCCGGCGCCTCGTCGAGACGCTGGATGCCGACGAGGAGGTGTCCGTCGCGGTTCGCGCCCCGGCGCTCGACGTAGCGCAGCAGGCGCTGTTCGATCGCCGGGTCTTCGGCATCCTCGACATCCCCCGCGGCACCGAGCGCGACGTCTTGAAAGGCGACGACGCTCGGCTGCCGGCCTATGTCGATTCCGCCTATTTCCTCGTCTTCAACCGCACCTTGCAGGGAATCCTCGAAAGCGCCGCTGCCGTCGGCGCCACGGATGCCGCGCATGGGCTGCGGCCGGAGGGTGCCGTCGCCCGGCTTGCGCTCGCGGTCGTGAGCCCGGTCGAACTGCTGATGGAGCCGCTCTACAACCCGACCGGCGGCTATGCGAGCTATGTCGTGCCGGCCGCCTTCGTGCTCATCATTCAGCAGACGCTGCTGATGGGGGCGGCGACCTTGGCGGCGTTGACGCTCGCTCGCACCGCATCGCCGGCGAGCCTCTTCGGCCGCGGGCTCGCCCATCTCACCATGTATCTTCCCGCCCTCGCGCTGTTCCTGGTCGTCCTGCCGCGCCTCTACGGCTTCTCGACGCTCGGCCGCCTCGGCGACATGGCGTTGTTCGCGGTGCCGTTCATCCTCGCCACCAGCTTCATGGGCCAGGCGGCCGGATGCTTTTTCAAGCATCGCGAGACGGCGATCCTGGTGTTTGCCGCGACCACTCTGCCGCAATTCTTTCTCGTCGGCGTGTCCTGGCCGCGCGAGATGATCCCGCCGCTGCTCGAGCAGATTCGCCGCGTGTTTCCCAGCGAGTCGGCAATCGATGGTCTCGTTCGCATCAATCAGATGGGGGCGAGGCTCGCCGAGGTGCGCGGCGATTGGCTCTTCCTGTGGCTCTTGGCGGCGGTTTATTTCGCCCTCGCCGCGATTGCGGCGCGGCGCCGCGCGTCGATCGGAGGCGCCGATGGCCGCTAAGGGCGCGGAGCGGCGCTTCACCATCGCGGTGGTGCTCGCGCTGGCCGCCGCGGTCGGCATCGTCGCGTTCCTGGTGCTGGGCTCGCATGTGGCCCCGCCGCGCGCCCCGGGCGTGATCGAGGCGACCGAGATCAAGATCGCCCCGGAGATCAGCGGCCGGCTCGCGCGCATCGCCGTCGCCCCGGGAGAGAGCGTCCATGCGGGCGACGTGCTGGCCGAGCTGTCGAACCCGGAGCTCGAGGCGTCGCTGGTGCTCGCCAAGGCGCAGCTTGGCGAGGCGCGCGCGGCGCGCGACCGGGTTTATGCCGGTCCCCGGCAAGAGCAGGTGGATGCGCTTCAGCAATCGGTTGAGACGGCCAGGGCCGACCTGCTCTACGCGCAACAGCAATTCGCGCGGACGTCCAAGCTCGCGGGCGAGGGCGTCGCCTCGCTCCAGGACCTCGACAAGGCCACGGCGGAGATCGGCAGGGCCCGTGCCAGTGTGCTGGGCGCCGAGGAGCAGTACCAGGCCGCTCGTCTCGGGCCGACCGCCGAGCAGCGCCAGGTGGCGGATGCCGAGGTGGCGAAAGCGGCGGCGGCCGTCTCGGTCGTTGCGGCGCGCGTCGCCAAATTGCAGCTTCGCGCACCCGCGGACGCCACCGTCGCTTTGCTCGTCGCCGAGCTCGGCGAAGCCATCGTTCCGGGTCAGCCTGTCATGACCTTGCAGTCGGCCGGCCAGCGCTGGGCGAGCTTCAACCTGCGCGAGGATCAACTTGGCACGCTCGGCGTCGGCTCGCCGGTCGCGCTGCTGCTCCCCGGCGGCGGGAACCGCGTCGCGGCCCGGATCACCGAAATCCTGCCGCGCGGCGAGTTCGCGACATGGCGCGCGGCGCGGGCCGTCGGCGACTACGATCTCAATACCTTCCTGGTCCGCGCGGATCCGGCAGCGACGGCGGCGGCGACCGGTTTGCGCCAGGGAATGACGGTCTGGTTGGAGCCGAAATCGGGCCCTTAGTCGAACTGCCGCTCGCTCATCGCGGCGCGTGGCGGGCGATTGTGGGCGACCGCAAACCTGCCCCGCGGTGCCGTCTTTCAGTTCACCCGTGCCCGCGCACAGGAGTAAGCGCGTCGTGCATGAGGGAGCGGTGAGACCGCTGTGATCTCTGGGGCGCAGCTTCCGCTGGCGCTGACGCCGGCGCGCCGACACCGGCGATTATGTTCAAATTCCCTTGTTGATGTTGGCGCCAGCCCGGCATATCGTTTTTTGTACGGCGGCGCCGCTGGCGTCGCATCGTGGAACAGCGCATCTTGGAACAAGAAGCAGGGGAGCGGCGTCCCGCACGTCGCGGCACGGGCCCTGTTCGAACGATCCTCTAAGTGCGTCGCACGCAGTAGCAGTGCCGGGAACATCGCCGAGTGGCTAGGGGGAGGACTTTCGTCCGGCTCATGCAAGGCCGTGCGCTCGATCGCACCGCCGCGGCGCGGCCTTCTCCGGCTGCGCCATGCATCCGCCCAACCCGAGGAGTGGCCCGATGACGACGTCCGTAGAAACAGGCCAGCGCGATGAAGCCGTGATCAGGACCGAGCGCCACGACGCAAGACACGGCTTCGCGCTCCTCACCGATCCCGCGAGCAACAAGGGAACGGCCTTCACTGCCGACGAGCGCCGTCGCCATGGGGTGGAAGGGCTGTTGCCGCATTCCGTCGAGACCCTCGACCGCCAGCTCGAGCGCGTGATGCAGCATCTCGAGGTCAAGCCCAACGATCTCGAGCGCTACATCTATCTCATCGGCCTCGAGGACCGGAACGAGACGCTGTTCTACCACACGCTGATGTCCGATCCGGCCCGCTTCGTTCCGATCGTCTACGATCCGACGGTCGCCGATGCCTGCCTCGCTTTCGGCCACCTCTATCGCCGCGCGCGCGGCATGTACATCACGCGCGAGATGAAGGGCCGCATCGCCCAGGTGCTGCGCAACTGGCCGGAGCGCGACGTCCGCTTCATCTGCGTTTCCACCGGCGGCCGCATCCTCGGCCTCGGCGATATCGGCGCCAACGGCATGGGCATTCCGATCGGCAAGCTGCAGCTCTACACCGCCTGCGCCGCGGTGCCTCCCGATTGCCTGCTGCCGATCCTGTTCGACATCGGCACGACGAACGCCGCCTTGCGCGCCGATCCGCTCTATCTCGGCCTGCGCGAGCCGCCGCCCTCGGACGAGGAGCTCGACGCGCTGGTCGAGGAGTTCGTGCAGGCGGTGCAGCAGGTCTTTCCCGGCTGCTGCCTCCATTTCGAGGATTGGAAGGGCAGCGACGCCATCCGCATGCTGAACCGCTATGCCGACAGGATCCTCTGCTACAACGACGACATCCAGGGCACGGCAAGCGTCGCCCTCGCCGGGCTGACGACGGCGCTGGAGATCATCGGCGCTTCGCTCACCGATCAGCGCATCCTCTTCCTCGGCGCCGGCTCGGCCGGGATCGGCATCGCCAATATGATCGTCGGCGCGATGCAGGGCAAAGGCTTGTCTGAGGACGAGGCGCGCCGCCGCATCTCCCTGTTCGACATCGCGGGGCTGCTCGAGCCCTCGCGCCGCGACCTTTCGCCGGCGCAGAGGGTCTATGCGCACCAGGCGGCGCCGTCGAAGGACCTGGTGAAGACGATCGGGACGGTGAAGCCGACCATCCTGATCGGGGTCAGCACCAAGGGCGGCGCCTTCAACCGGCGCGTCGTCGAGGCGATGAGCCGGCTCAACGAGCGGCCGATCATCTTCGCCCTCTCCAATCCCACCGACAAGGCGGAGTGCACCGCCGAGCAGGCCTACGCCTGGTCGAAAGGCAACGCGCTCTACGCCGCGGGCGTCCAGTTCCCCGACGTCGCCTTGAATGGCAGGACCTTCCATCCCGGCCAGGCGAACAACTTCTACATCTTCCCGGCGATCGGGCTCGCGACCTACGCGGCGCGGCCGCGGCGGATCAACGATGCCTGCTTCATCGCCGCCGCGGAGGCGTGCGCCGGCCAGGTCGGCCCGGAGCTTCGCGCCAAGGGCATGCTGTTCCCGAGCCAGGCCGACATCCTCGAGTCCGAGGTGACGACGGCGACGCGGGTCGCGGAGTTCATGTTCGACACCGGCCTCGCCCAGGCGGAGCGGCCCCACGACATCCGCGCCTGGATCGAAGGTCAGCTCTATAAGCCGCACTACTGAGCGCGTGGGGCAAGGCGAGGCGCGCGGCCTGTCCCGCGCGTCTCGTCCTTCTGATTTATCTCTGATCCCTGACTTCCAGGAGGCCAGCATGGCAGCCGTGACCGATCCTGTCCTGCAAGATGTTCCCATCGGCATCGACGCCACCGGCCGGCGCCATGAGACCGATTCCATGGGCGGTATCGACGTGCCGGCCGACCGCTACTGGGGCGCCCAGACCCAGCGCAGCCTCGAGCATTTCTCGATCGGCGACGACCGCATGCCCAAGCGCCTCTATCACGCCTATGGCTATGTCAAGAAGGCGGCGGCGCTGGTCAATGCCGCCGCCGGAAGGCTGCCGCGCTGGAAGGCCGATGCCGTCATCCGCGCCGCCGAGGAAGCGATCGCCGGCAAGCTCGACGCGCATTTCCCGCTCTATGTCTGGCAGACCGGCTCGGGCACGCAGTCGAACATGAACGTCAACGAGGTGCTCTCCAACCGCGCCATCCAGCTCTTCGGCGGCAAGATCGGCAGCAAGTCGCCGGTGCACCCCAACGACGACGTCAATCTGGGGCAGTCCTCGAACGACACCTTCCCGACCGCCATGCACATCGCCGCGGTCCTGGAGATAGAGGAGCATCTGCTGCCCCACGCCGAGGCGCTGGGCCAGGCGATCGAGGCGAAGTCGGCGGAATGGATGGGCGTCGTCAAGACCGGGCGGACCCACCTCCAGGATGCCGTGCCGCTGACCGTCGGGCAGGAATGGTCGGGCTGGGCCCATCAGCTGCACGACGCGCTGGCGCGCATCCGCCAATCGGAGGTGGGCCTCTTCGAGCTTGCGGCGGGCGGCACCGCGGTCGGCACCGGCCTCAACGCGCCGCCTCATTTCGGCCGCGACATCGCCGCTCAGATCGCCAAGCTGACCGGCCGACCCTTCGTCACCGCGCCCAACAAATTCGCGGCGCAAGGCTCGCTCGACGCGATGGTGGCGGCGATGGCGGCGCTGCGCGGGCTCGCCGTCGCCTTGATGAAGATCGCCAACGACATGCGCTGGCTCGCCTCCGGTCCGCGCTGCGGCCTCGGCGAGCTGCGGCTGCCGGAGAACGAGCCGGGCTCCTCGATCATGCCGGGCAAGGTCAACCCGACGCAGGAGGAGGCGATGGTGATGGTCTGCATCCAGGTGATCGCCGAGGATAACGCCGTCGCCTTCGCCGGCAGCCAGGGCAATTTCGAGCTCAACGCCATGCGCCCGATCATCATCAACAACTTCCTTCATTCCGCGCGCGTGCTCGGCGACGCCTCGGACAAGCTGCGGCGCTTCTCGGTGGAGGGGACGCGGCTCAACCGCCGCCGCATCGACGAGATGGTCGGCCGCTCGCTCATGCTGGTGACGGCCCTCAGCCCGGTGATAGGCTACGACAAGGCCTCGGCGATTGCGCACAAGGCCAGCGACGAGGACCTGACCTTGAAGGAAGCGGCGCTCAAATCCGGCGATATCGACGAGAAGCGCTTCGACGAGATCGTCGATCCCCGCAAGATGGTCGGACAGGGTGTCGGCGGAAGCTGACCGACTCGCGGCTTCGCTGGCGCCGTCGGTCGACAGCACGCCGGCTCTGGCGCTGCTGCCGACGGTGCTCAGCCTCACCGCCGGCAGCGCCGATGTCATCAGCTTTCTCGGCCTGAACGGGCTCTTCACCGCGCACATCACCGGCAACCTCGTCATCCTCGCGGCGCACCTCGTCGTCGGCGGCGATGCGCCGATCGCGGTGCTGCTGTCGGTGCCGGTGTTCATGGTCGTGCTGCTGCTGACGCGGCTGCTGGCAGGGCGCCTCACCGCGCTGGGCCGCGCCTCGCTCACGCCGCTGCTGCTGCTGCAATTCCTGTTGCTCGCGGGCTCGGTGGCGCTCTGCGTTGCCGGCGGTCCCCATCTCGACCCCGACCGGGCGATCGCCGTGTTCGGCGGCATGCTCGGCGTCGCGGCGATGGCGGTGCAGAACGTGCTGGTTCAGGTCTCCTTGACCGGCGCGCCCACCACGGCGGTGATGACCACCAACATCACGCATTTCGTCGTCGATCTCGGCGAGCTGCTGCTGGCGAGCGACGCCGACGCTGCCGCCATCGCCAAGGCGAGGAAGCGGGCAAAGCACACCTGGCCGTCGATCCTCGCCTTTGCCGTCGGCTGCGCCCTGGGTGCAGCCGCTGAAGCCGCATGGGGGCTTGCCGCGCTGGCGCTACCGGCCGGCCTTGCGCTCGTCGCGCTGGCGCTCGGCGTTGCCGGGCTGCGCGAGGTCGCCCCGCGCCGGTGAGCCTTGCATCATCACCGGCGCAGCGCCGACGATGATCGCGCGAAGATCGAGCCCGGCGGGCAGCTGTGGGATGTCATCTCTAATGCCCATCTGCCTGGACAGCCGCGGCAAATTCGCAGCTTATGCCTGGTCCTCAATCGAAGCTGTGCGCCGGGCCCGACGAAAACGCGGTGCGCAGCTTGCGCTTGAATATCTTGCCGCTGGCTTCCCGCGGCAGTCTTTCCAGAATGCGGATATCCTTCGGCACCTTGAAGCTCGCCAGCCGCTGACGCAGGTAGCTCCGCACGTCCGACGGCGATATGGAGGCTTGCGTCTCCAGCTCCACGCAGGCCATCAGCCTTTCGCCGTACTCGTCGTCAGGAAGGCCGAAAACGGCGCAGTCGCGCACCCCATCCATACCGATCAGGACGGCTTCTATCTCAGCAGGGTAGATGTTCACGCCGCCCGAAATCACCATGTCGCGCTTTCGATCGCAGAGGAACAGATAGCCATCTTCATCGAGATATCCGACATCTCCCACACTCACAAGACCATCGCGACCTGCAGCCGCCCGCTCGTCGGATCGGCCTTGATAGTCGAAATCCGCAAG
>DASQSR010000248.1:0-7490 GCA_035642295.1 Allostellaceae bacterium
ACCTGCACCAGGAGGTTGATGGGGACGCTCTCGGGATGGCGCGGGAGGGTCGCCAGCATCTCGATGAGGCCGATGCGATCCTCGAGGCTCTCGCCCATGCCGATGATGCCGCCGCAGCACAGCTTGATGCCGGCGTCGCGCACATGGGCGAGGGTTTCGAGCCGGTCGCCATAGGTCCGCGTGGTGATGATCTCGCCGTAGAATTCTGGCGAGGTGTCGAGATTGTGATTGTAGTAGTCGAGGCCGGCGGATTTGAGGCGCGCCGCCTGCGGCGCGGTCAGCATGCCGAGCGTAACGCAGCTCTCCATGCCGAGCGCGCGAATGCCTTCCACCATGGCGCAGACCGGGTCGAGGTCGCGGTCCCTCGGCGCGCGCCAGGCGGCGCCCATGCAGAAGCGTGTCGCACCGGCCGCGCGCGCCGCCCGCGCCGCGGCGAGCGCCGCCTCGACGCTCATGAGCTTCGATGCCTCGACGCCGGCGTCGTAATGGACGCTCTGCGGACAATAGGCGCAGTCCTCGGGGCAGCCGCCGGTCTTGATCGACAGCAAGGTCGAGACCTGCACCGCCGCGGGATCGAAGAATTGCCGATGCGCCGTCTGTGCCCGGAAGATCAGCTCCGGCAGCGGCAGGCGGAAGAGTTGGCGCAACTCGTCGCGGCGCCAGTCATGGCGGAGGGCCGCGCCGCGTTCGCCGCTGCGGGTCGAGCTCGATACCGGCATTGCGCGAACCTCCCTCTCGCTGGCGCTGGCGCCCGCCCGATAGCGCCGCCGCCCTTAGCCCGTCAAGATCGCCGCGTCGCGTTGCGCCTCCGCAGCGGCGGGCCTACCATGCTCTGGTTCTCAAGGCGGGAGGATCGCCATGAGCGTGATGGTGAAAGGGGCAGAGACGTCGCTACGGTCCGAGACGTCGACGCTCTCCTATCTCTCCGGCTTCGGCAACGAGCAGGCGAGCGAGGCGATGCCCGGTGCCTTGCCGCAAGGCCGCAACTCGCCGCAGCGGGCGCCGCTCGGGCTCTATGCCGAGCAGATCAGCGGCACGCCGTTCACCGCCCCGCGCGGCCAGAACCGGCGGAGCTGGCTCTACCGCATCCGCCCATCGGCCATGCACGGGCCTTATCGCCGCATCGACAACCGGCTGCTGCGCAGCGCGCCTTTCACCGAGACCGAGGCGCCGCCCAACCGGCTGCGCTGGGACCCGCTGCCGCTGCCGGACGCGCCCGCCGATTTCGTCGACGGGCTCGTCACCATGGCCGGGAACGGCGATGCGAGCGCTCGCAGCGGCGTCGCCATCCACATCTATCTCGCCAATCGCGGCATGCGCGAGCGCTATTTCTGGAATGCCGATGGCGAGATGCTGCTGGTGCCGCAGCAAGGACGGCTGCGGCTCGACACCGAGTTCGGCCGCATCGAGGCGGCGCCGGGCGAAATCGCCGTGGTGCAGCGCGGCATCAAGTTCCGCGTCGACCTCCCCGACGGCACGGCCCGCGGCTATGTGCTGGAGAATTACGGCGCGCTGCTGCGGCTGCCGGAGCTCGGGCCTCTCGGCGCCAACGGGCTCGCCAATCCACGCGACTTCCTGACGCCGGAGGCCGCCTTCGAGGACCGCGAGGCGCGCCTCGAAGTGGTGGCGAAGTTCGAGGGCAATCTCTGGGCCGCCGATTACGACCACGCGCCGCTCGACGTCGTCGCCTGGCACGGCAACTACGCGCCCTACAAGTACGATCTCGCCCGCTTCAATACGATCGGCACGGTGAGCTTCGACCATCCGGACCCGTCGATCTTCACCGTGCTGACCGCGCCCAGCGACACGCCCGGGACCGCCAATGCCGATTTCGTCATCTTCCCGCCGCGCTGGCTCGTCGCCGAGGACACGTTCCGGCCGCCCTGGTTCCACCGCAACTACATGAATGAGTTCATGGGCCTCATCCACGGCATCTACGACGCCAAGGCAACGGGGTTCGCGCCGGGCGGCGCCAGCCTGCACAACTGCATGAGCGGGCACGGACCGGACACGCCGACCTTCGAGGCCGCAAGCAAGGCGGAACTGAAGCCGCACAAGATCGACAACACCCTCGCCTTCATGTTCGAGACGCGCATGGTGTGCCGGCCGACGCGGTTCGCACTCGAGACGCCGGCGCTGCAGCGCGACTACGATCAGTGCTGGCAAGGCTTCCGCAAGCTGTTCCGAGGGTGAGGACGAAACCGTGCCGCTGACGCGAGACACCGCCGGGCGCTGGGCGCCGACCGAGTACTATCCCGACCCTGCCGTCGAGGTCCTCGATCCCGGCTTCGCGCGGTACCGCATCTTCAACGCCGCCGTCGAGCGGCTCGCCACCGGCTGCCGCTGGAGCGAGGGGCCGGTCTGGTTCGGCGACGCGCGGCAGCTGCTGTGGAGCGACATCCCCAACGACCGCATGCTCCGCTGGGACGAGGAGACGGGCGCGGTCTCAGCCTTCCGCAAGCCCTCCCACAACAGCAACGGCAATACCCGCGACCGCCAGGGACGGCTCGTCACCTGCGAGCATGGCACGCGGCGGGTGACGCGAACCGGGCTCGACGGCCGCATCACCGTGCTCATCGACGGCTTCGGCGGCAAGCCGCTCAACTCGCCCAACGACGTCGTGGTGAAGTCGGACGGCTCGATCTGGTTCACCGATCCGCCCTTCGGCATTCTCGGCCATTACGAGGGCCATGAGGCGCCATCGGAGCTGCATCCCAACGTCTACCGCCTCGATCCCGCGACCGGCGAGGCGGCGATCGTCGCCGACGACATGAACGCGCCCAACGGGCTCTGCTTCAGCCCCGACGAGCGGCGGCTCTATGTCGTCGATTCCCGCGCCACGCCCAATCCGCTGATCCGCGTCTACGATGTCGCCGGGGACGGCACCCGGCTCGGCAAGGGCCGCGTCTTCTACGATGGCGGCAGCGGCAGCTCGCCCGACGGCTTCCGCGCCGACATGGACGGCAATCTATGGTGCGGTTGGGGCACCGGCGAGCACAAGAACGGCGTGCTCGTGCTGTCGCCCGCGGGTGAGCCGATTGGCCGCATTGCGCTGCCCGAGCGCTGCGCCAATCTCTGCTTCGGCGGAGTAAAGCGCAACCGGCTGTTCATGGCCGCCAGCCAGTCACTCTACGCGCTCTATGTGAACACGCAGGGCGTGCCCTACTTCTGAAGGCGGCGTCGGGAGCGGTTCAACTATCGGTTGACCCGGCGCCCACAGGCCGCGCTTGCATTGTCCAGCAAAACGTCTCATTTTGACTGAATCAGTCTCTGCTGCGGCGCTTGCCGTTCGCCCCTGGGCGAGTCTTCAAGATCCCGTGAGGCCAGACACTGCATCGCCCTGTGCGGGTCGCGCGGGGCGCGTTCACCATCGAGAGGAGGCCGAGATGGCCGTGGGTACGGTTAAGTGGTTCAACGCACAAAAGGGGTTCGGTTTCATTCAACCTGCCGATGGCGGCAAGGATGTCTTCGTCCATATCTCGGCGGTCGAGCGTGCCGGCCTGCCGCCGCTGCAGGAAGGACAGAAGGTCCGCTTCGACGTCGTGACCGAGCGCGGCAAGCAGGCCGCCGGGAATCTTTCGCTCGCCGACTGACGGCAGCGGTGTGAGGCCGGAGCTCGGCGGCCGCAAGGCCGCCGAGCCGGCATTTTCAAGGCGCGCAACAACAAGAGGAGAGCTCAGTGCAGGTTTTCGTGCGGGATAACGACATCAACGCGGCGTTGCGAGTGTTGAAGAAGAAGATGCAGCGCGAAGGCACGTTCCGCGAGTTGAAGCGCCGCCGCTCCTATGAGAAGCCGTCCGAGCGGCGCGCGCGCGAGGCGGCGGAGGCAATTCGCCGGAGCCGCAAGGCGATGCGCAAGCGCCTGGAGCGCGAAGGATATTGAGCGGAGCCCGCCGCTCACTCGTGTCCGCCACAGGAAGGTGAGTCATGAGCAAAGCCGATGACCTCGCCGCCGCCGCCCGCAGAAAGGCGCAGGAAGCGGCGAGCCGCACCAAAGAGGCCGATGCCGAGCGCCTCGCGCTCCGCGAGAAGGAACGAGCGGCCGAAGCGGCGAAGACGGCGCGCCTCAAGGAGCAGCGCCTCGCCAAGGAAGCGGCCGAAGCCGAGGCCGCAGCGGCCTCGAAAGCGGCGGTCAAAGAAGCACAGAAACAGGCGCGCGAGGCCAAGCGCAAGGCGCGGGCGGAAGGCTGAGCGCCGCGCCCGTTCCCGGGGATCACTCCACCGTCACGCTTTTCGCGAGGTTGCGCGGCTGGTCGACATCGGTGCCCTTGGCCAAGGCGACGTGATAGGCCAAGAGCTGCACCGGGATCGCATAGAGCAACGGCATGACGAAGGGATCGCAGGTCGGCACCTCGATCCCGAAGCTGAGACGGCCCTTGAGCCTTTCGAGGCCCTCGCGGTCCGATATCATCACGACCTTGCCGCCGCGCGCCGCCACTTCCTGGATGTTCGAAGCGGTCTTGTCGAAGAGCTCGTCGCGCGGCGCCAGCACGATCACCGGCACATGCTCGTCGATGAGCGCGATCGGTCCGTGCTTCATCTCGCCCGCGGCATAGCCCTCGGCGTGGATGTAGGAGATCTCCTTGAGCTTCAGCGCCCCTTCGAGCGCCAGCGGATAGGCGGTGCCGCGGCCGAGATAGAGCACGTCGCGCGACTCGGCGATGACCGTCGCGAGCTGGGCGATGCGCTCCGCATGGGTCAGCACCTCGTTGGCGCGCGCCGGGACCTCGGTGAGCGCGGTCGAGAGCTTTGCCTCGGCGGCGGCATCGATGCTGCCGCGAGCGCGGGCCATGGCGATGGAAAAGCAGGCCAGCGCCATGAGCTGCGTGGTGAACGCCTTGGTCGAGGCAACGCCGATCTCAGGCCCGGCCAGCGTCGGCAGCACCGCTTCCGCTTCGCGTGCAATCGTGCTTTCGGGCTGATTGACGACGGCGACGATGCGCTGGCCCTGGCTTTTCGCATAGCGCAGCGCCGCCAGCGTGTCCGCGGTCTCGCCCGATTGCGACACGAAGAGCGCAAGACCGTCCTTCGGCATGTCGGCAGCGCGATAGCGGAACTCGGAAGCGACGTCGGCCTCGACCGGCACGCGCGCGATCCGCTCGAGCCAGTACTTGGCGACGAGCCCGGCATGGAAAGCGGTGCCGCAGGCGACCACCGTCACCTTGCTCACGCGTGCGAGATCGAAAGGCAGGGAAGCAAGATGAACGCTCCGCGTCGTCGGATTGAAATGCGCGCGGAGCGTGTCGCCGATCACCGCCGGCTGCTCGAAGATCTCTTTCTCCATGAAGTGACGGTAGTTGCCCTTGCCGATGAGGGCGCCGGACAGCGCGGTCTCGCGGATGGTGCGCTGGACGCGGCGGCCCTCGGCATCAAACAGCGTGGCGCCGTCCGGCGTCACGATCGCCCAGTCGCCTTCCTCGAGATAGAGAATGCGCCGCGTCAGCGGCGCCAGCGCCAGCGCGTCCGATCCGATGAACATCTCGCCCTCGCCGAAGCCGATCGCGAGCGGCGCGGCGCGGCGGGCGCAAATGAGAAGGTCGGGCTGACCGGCAAAGAGGATGGCGAGCGCAAAGACGCCTTCGAGCCGCTTGAAGGCGGCAGCGGCCGCCTCGGCCGGCGCCATTCCGTCGGCGAGGTAGCGCGTCAGCAGCGCCGCCACCACTTCGGTGTCGGTCTCCGTTCCGAAACGGTAGCCCCAGCGCGCGAGTTCGTCCTTGAGCTCCTGGAAATTCTCGATGATGCCGTTGTGGACGACGGCGACGCGGTCGGTGGCGATGGGATGGGCGTTGGTCTCGTTGGGGACGCCGTGGGTCGCCCAGCGCGTATGGGCGATGCCGGTCTTGCCGCCGAGCGGCGCCGCCTTCAGCCGCTCTGCCAGGCGATCGAGCTTGCCCTCGGCGCGGCGGCGCTCGATGCGGCCTTCGACGAGCGTCGCGATCCCGGCGCTGTCATAGCCGCGATATTCGAGCCGGCGCAGGCCCTCGAGCAGCAGCGGCGCGACGTCCTGCTTGCCAATGATGCCGACGATGCCGCACATCGTTCAGCGCTTCGCCTCAGTCCGCGGCTTCGCCTTGCCGGCGCGGCGCGCGCGCATCTCGGCCGCACGCTTCTGCTTGATCACCTGCGACGCGCGCGACAGCGCCAGAGCGTCGGCGGGAACGTCCTCGCTGATGACGCTGCCGGCGCCGATGAAGGCGCCATCGCCGATCTTGACCGGCGCCACCAGCGCCGTGTTGGTGCCGATGAACACGCCGGCGCCGATCTCGGTGCGGTGCTTGGCAAAGCCGTCATAATTGCAGGTGATGGTGCCGGCACCGACATTGGTGCCGCTGCCGACGCTGCTGTCGCCGAGATAGGTCAGGTGGTTGGCCTTGACGCCGGCATCGAGGCGCGCGTTCTTCACCTCGACGAAATTGCCGATATGGACATGCTCGCCGAGATCGGCGCCGGGCCGGAGCCGCGCGAACGGCCCGATGCTGGCGTGATCGCCGATCGTGGCGCCAACCATGTGGCAGAAGGCCGGAATGGCGACGCCGCTGCCGATGGTGCAGCCGGGACCGAAGACGACGAAAGGCCCGACGACGCTGTCGCGGCCGATGCGGGTATCGGCGCTGAAATAGACGGTGTCAGGGGCGGTGAGCGTGACCCCGCTCGCCATCGCGGCGCGGCGCAGCCGCCGCTGCATCAGCGCCTCGGCCTCGGCGAGCTCCGTGCGGGTGTTGACGCCGACCATGTCCTCCGCCGGCGCCTCGACCGCGCGACAGGGGAGCCCGCGCCGGCGCGCGACCGCGACGATGTCGGTCAGGTAGTACTCGCCCTTGGCGTTGTCGGTGCCGATGGCCTCGAGCAGGTCGAACAGCAGCGATCCGTCGATCGCCCACAGCCCGGCGTTGCAGAAGCCGATCCCGGCCTGTGCCGGGGTGCAATCCCGCGCTTCGACGATCGCTTCCAGCATGTCGCCGGCCATGACGAGACGGCCATAAGGCGCGGGGTCGGCCGGGCGCATGCCGGCAACCACGGCTGCCGCGGCAGGAGCGCGCCGCCGCTCGGCGAGGACGGCCTCCAGGGTATCGGTGGTGAGCAGCGGGGCATCGCCATAGAGCACGAGTAGATCGCCGGCAAAGCCCTGCAGCGCCGGCCGCGCCGACATCACCGCATGGCCGGTGCCGCGGGGCGCCACCTGCACCACGGTCTCGGCCGGGCGGACCGCCTCGGCCACGGCTTCCATACCGGGACCGATGACGACGAGGGTGTGCGCCGGCGCCAACGGCGCCACCGCGGCCAGCACGTGCTGGATCATCGGGCGGTTGGCGACGGGGTGCAGCACTTTGGGCAGCGCCGAGTTCATGCGCGTGCCCTGGCCGGCGGCCAGCACCAGCACGGCAAGGCGGGAATGGCTCATGGGCAGGGCGTGACGCTGGGGCGGAAAAGCGGCAGAATCATCGATGTCTCGCGCGGCCGAAACCTGTCACAAGAAGATAACAGCGGCG
>DASQSR010000249.1:0-2132 GCA_035642295.1 Allostellaceae bacterium
AGTCGAGAAGCCGCTGATCCTGCTGACGCTGGGCGCGACGCGCGGCAACCAGCTGAAGGCGGCGCAGCTCCTCGGCCTCAACCGCAACACCCTGCGCAAGAAGATCCGCGAGCTCGACATCGACATCGCCCGAAGCCTCAAATAGCGGGCGGCGCCCGCTCGCGGCCCCCGACGGGGCGCCTTGCGGTCGCCCGGCGCCATCGCCAATAAAACCTTAGTGAGCTGGTGGTCTGCGCGGGGGAGGAACGCAAGACCCCCGCTTAAGCGCCACGTCGTGACTTGCGGGGGTCGATTGCGGAAGGTCCATGCCTCCGCGCTCGGAAAGCCGAGCTGATCTTGGACTTGGTACTCAGTTGCCGATGCCAAGCGGTCGGCAACGCGTTACAGCCAGGCGGAATCATGCGGTTTGGGCATCCTCCAACAAGGTTGATAACGAATCATATGTGAGCCTCGCCGGAAGGCGTGTCAATGCCGCGTTCAGGAATTGTGCCGTCGATTGGACATCGCCGGAGAGGGAAGCGTAAGATGCCGGACTTCTGCGCGTAATGCGGGGGGAAAGTGGCGCGTCGATGAGCCTATCGCGGGAGCTCGTTCTGTGGGCCGGTCGGGTGCGGCTGGCGCGCAAGGCGGGGATCGGGCTGGTGGTCGCGGCGATGGGCTCGCTTCTTGCGAGCTATCTGGCGCTGAACGGCCTGCCGCCCTTCGGCGAGCGCCGCCCCGATATGGACCAGCTCTTCCTCCTGCTCGATCTCGTGTTTTTGCTGCCGGCCTGCGCCATCGTCGCCTGGCGCGTGGTGCAGGTCTGGACCGAGCGGCGGCGCGGGCTTGCCGGCTCGAAGCTGCATGTCCGGCTCGTCGTGCTGTTCAGCCTGGTGGCGGTGTTCCCGACGATCATCGTCGCGGTCTTTTCCTACCTGCTGTTCAACTTCGGCGTCCAGGCCTGGTTCAGCCAGCCGGTGCGCACCGCGGTCGCCGGCTCGCTCGCCGTCGCCGAGGCCTATCTCCACGAGCACGAGCTCAACATCCGCGCCGATGCCGTGAGCATGGCGAACGATCTGAGCCGCGACGCCGCCTTCCTCAGCGTCGACCCGGCACGGCTCAACCAGGTCGTGGCGGCGCAGGCGGCGCTGCGCTCCCTGAGCGAGGCGATCGTCTTCGACGGCGACGGCCACGTGCTGGCGCGCGCCGGCTTCACCCTGGCGCTGTCGCTCGAGCCGAAGCCGGTGCCGGCGCTGGCGATGAAGCAGGCCAAAGCCGGCGACGTCGCGGTGGTGACCAGCGACAATGACGACCGGGTGCGGGCGCTGGTGCGCATGCCGGCCTTCGGCGATGTCTATCTCTATGTCGGCCGCTTCGTCGATCCGACGGTGCTGGCGCATATGGAGCAGACACAGCGCGCCTTCACCCGCTATGAGCGGATGGAAGGCGAGCGCTCCTCGTTCCAGGTGATCCTGTCGCAGGTGTTCCTCGCGGTTGGCGTGCTGCTGCTCACCGGCGCGGTGTGGATGGGGCTGCACTTTGCCACCAAGCTGGTGCAGCCGATCAGCGCCCTCGTCGTCGCCGCGGAACAGGTGCGGGCCGGCAATCTCGCGGCGCGTGTCGCCGAAGGCGAGGCGGATGGCGAGGTCGGCACGCTGTCGCGCGCCTTCAACCGCATGACGCACCAGCTCGAGGCGCAGCAGAGCGAGCTCATCGAGGCCAACCGTCAGCTCGATCAGCGCCGGCGCTTCACCGAGTCCGTGCTGGCCGGTGTTTCGGCCGGCGTCGTCGGCCTCGACCAGCAGGGCCGCATCAATCTTCCGAACCGCTCGGCCTCGCAGCTGCTCGGCGTCGATCTCGACCAGGCGATCGGCTACGAGCTCGCCGAGGCCGTGCCGGAAATGGCGGCGCTCTACAACGAGGCGACGCGCCGGCCGGAGCGCCTGGCGCAGTCGCAGGTGCAGGTGAGCCGCCGCGGCCGGACTCTGACCCTGCTGGTGCGCATCGCCGCCGAGCGCGCCGAGGGCGAGGTCAAAGGCTATATCGTCACCTTCGACGACGTCACCGAGCTGCTCTCGGCGCAGCGCAAGGCGGCCTGGGCGGATGTGGCGCGGCGCATCGCGCACGAGATCAAGAATCCGCTGACCCCGATC
>DASQSR010000250.1:0-3111 GCA_035642295.1 Allostellaceae bacterium
GGGCTGGCGCGCACCGGCACGATCCGCGCCAAGGAGCCGCCGCGCGGGCCGGTCGCCAACCGCCTCGACTGGTACGATTACGTAGCAGCATCCGACCTGCCGACGGTGGTGGTGCTGCAGGACATCGATCATCCCCCCGGCTACGGCGCCTATTGGGGCGAGGTGCAGTCGACAGTGCACAAGGCGCTGGGGGCGCTGGGCTGCGTCACCAACGGCTCGTTCCGCGACCTCACCGCCTGGGCGCAGGGCTTCCAGATGATCGGCGGCCGCGTCGGGCCCAGCCACGCGCATGTGCACATGGTCGATTTCGGCAAGGCGGTGAACGTCTTCGGCATGCAGGCGACCCATGACGACGTGATCCATGCCGACTATCACGGCGCCGTCGTCATTCCCGCCGAAGCGGTGAAGAAGCTGCCCGCCGCGGTCGATCTCGTCGCCCGGCGCGAGAAGGTCATCCTCGACATCTGCAAGAGCCCCGACTTCTCCCCGGCGAGGCTCCGCGAGGCGATCAAGCGCTCGGGCGAGATCCATTAGACTCCTACGGGATGTAGGTCGAGATCACGTATTGATGGTCGTCGTGCGGCGCGTGGCAGAAGAAGCACTGCTTCGCGGCGTCGGTGACCAGCGGCTTCTTGGGATCGCCGCCAACCCAGATCTGGAAGCCCCAGCCGCCGGTCGAGGCGTATTTCTTCGCGTCGCGATACATGATGGCGATCACCTTGCGCGGCCCCTCGGTGGAGATGCCCTGGGCCTCGGTGACGTCGTGGATGTCGTCGATGAAGATGCTGCCATCGGCATAGGTGCCGCCGCTCCTGAGCGCGGCGAGCCCTTTGGCGTTGACTGAGACGATGTGCATGCCGCCGAGGGGGTCGAAGAGCGGGCTCGCCTTGTCCACGATCATGGAGTTCACCATGAACCATTGGCGGTAGCCCTTGGGGATGGTGAGGCCGGAATCGGCATCCGCGGCGGCGGCAAGGCAAAGCCCGGCCAGCACCGTTCCCAGCACGGCAAGCCGGCGGCACGTGGTGATCGTCATCATCGTGCGGGCCCCCCTCCGGTGATCGGTTGGCGGCGGATGGTGCCACCCCCGGGCGCCGGCGATCAATTCACGATTGCGAAACACCACGGGAAGGTCCTGCCGGGCGCGAGAAGCTCCGCGAGGCGATCAAGCGCTCGGGCGAGAACGACTGAGCGCGCCGAGGCGCGGCGCCGGTTTTCCTGTGGATTACGGGTAGTTGAATTGAGGGGAAAGCGGGGATCGCCTTGGCAAGGTAAGTTTTATTAACCATTTAGGGGGTATCCCTGGCGTGGAGGACGCGAGGACAAACCAGGAACATTTCTGTTGTAGCGGGAGCTACACGCTGCTAGGGGTAGAGTAGCGATCCCGCCCCCGTTGAGGATTCGTTCCCATGCCGATCGTCGCCTCGATCTCGCAGCAGATCTGGGACATGAAATACCGGCTCAAGGCGCCGGACGGGACGGCCGTCGACAAGACGATCGAGGATACCTGGCGCCGGGTGGCGGCGGCGCTGGCGGAGCCGGAGGGCGACCCTACGCTCTGGACCGAGCGCTTCTACGAAGCCATGGCCGGTTTCAAGTTCCTGCCCGCCGGCCGCGTCGTCGCCGGCGCCGGCAGCGCGCGCAACGTCACGCTCTTCAACTGCTTCGTCATGGGCACGATCCCGGACGACATGTCCGGCATCTTCACCCATCTGCGCGAAGCGGCGCTCACCATGCAGCAGGGCGGCGGCATCGGCTACGACTTCTCGAGCCTTAGGCCGAAGGGGGCGCCGGTCAAAGGCGTCGGCGCCGACGCCTCGGGGCCGCTTTCCTTCATGGATGTCTGGGACGCCATGTGCCGCACCATCATGAGCGCCGGCTATCGCCGCGGCGCGATGATGGCGACGCTGCGCTGCGACCATCCCGATATCGAGGCCTTCATCGAAGCCAAGCGCGAGCCCGGCCGGCTGCGCATGTTCAACCTCTCGGTCCTCGTCACCGACGCCTTCATGCAGGCGGTGAAGGAGGACGCGCCGTGGGAGCTCAAATTCGCCGGCACCACCTTCAAGGTCGTGCCGGCGCGCGAGCTCTGGGACCGCATCATGCGCGCGACCTATGCCTATGCCGAGCCCGGCGTCATCTTCATCGACCGCATCAACCGCCGCAACAACCTGCACTATTGCGAGACGATCAGCGCGACCAATCCGTGCGGCGAGCAGCCCTTGCCGCCTTACGGCGCGTGCCTCCTCGGCTCGATCAACCTGGCGGCGCTGGTGCGCGATCCCTTCACCGCGCAGGCGCGGCTCGACCTGGCCGAGCTGCAGCGCCTGGTGCCGGTCGCCGTGCGCATGATGGACAATGTCGTCGACGTCTCGCGCTTTCCGCTGCCGGAGCAGACGCATGAGGCGCAGGCGAAGCGGCGCATCGGCCTCGGCGTCACCGGGCTCGCCGACGCGCTCATCCTGTGCGGCGCGCGCTACGGCTCGGCGCAGGCGGTCGAGCTCACCGGGCAGTGGATGAAGGCGATCGAGCGCGAGGCCTATCTCGCCTCGGCCGCGCTCGCCGCCGAGAAAGGCGCCTTCCCGCTCTTCGACCGCGAGCCCTACCTCGCCAGCGAGACCGTCGCCGGGCTCGATGCGGATGTGCGCGACGCGATCGCCGCGCACGGTATCCGCAATGCCCTCCTCACCTCGGTGGCGCCGACCGGCACGATCTCGCTCTTCGCCGACAATGTCAGCTCCGGATTGGAGCCGGTGTTCAGCTTCAGCTATACGCGCCGGGTGCTGATGCCCGACGGCTCGCGCAAGGAGGAAGAGGTCAGCGATTACGCCTATCGCCTGTTCCGCCGCCTCAAAGGCGAGGGCGCGCCGCTGCCCGACTATTTCGTCGACGCGCAGCAGCTGATGCCGGCGGACCACCTGGTCATGCAGGCCAGCGTGCAGAAATACGTCGACAGCTCGATCTCCAAGACGATCAACATCCCCGCCGATTTCCCCTTCGAGCGCTTCAAGGACGTCTACCTCCAGGCCTACGAGCTCGGCTGCAAGGGCTGCACCACCTACCGGCCGAACGAGGTGACGGGGGCGGTGCTGGAGGTGAAGAAGGACGCCG
>DASQSR010000251.1:0-3445 GCA_035642295.1 Allostellaceae bacterium
AGGTCGCGCTGCTCGCCGAGAAGATGGACCATCATCCGGAATGGTTCAACGTCTACAACCGCGTCGAGATCATTTTGACGACCCACGACGCGGCCGGCCTCTCCGAGCGCGACATTCACCTCGCCCACGCCATCGACCAGCTCGCCCCGGCGCGCGACAAATAAGCTCTCAGCTGTCAGCCATCAGCTGTCAGTTCAGCTTTCCTTCCGTCGTCCGTTCTTCGCCGTCCTACTGACGAATGATAACTGACCACGACTCAGCTGACGGCTGACAGCTGACGGCTACTTCGGCTGCATCCGGAGCGCGCCGTCGAGGCGGATGGTCTCGCCGTTCAGCATCGTATTGGCGATGATGTCGAGCACCAGGCGCGCATATTCCTCGGGGCGGCCGAGGCGCTGCGGGAACGGCACCGACTTGCCGAGGCTCTCCTGCACCGCCGGCGGCAGGCTCGCCATCAGCGGTGTCGCGAAGAGCCCCGGCGCGATGGTGTTGACGCGGATGCCCATCGGCGCGAACTCGCGCGCCGCCGGCATGGTAAGCGCGACGATGCCGCCTTTCGACGCCGAATAGGCGGCTTGGCCGATCTGCCCTTCGAAGGCGGCGACCGAGGCGGTGGAGACGATGACGCCGCGCTCGCCTTCGGCCAGCGGTTGGAGCGTCTGCATGTCGGTGGCGGCAAGCCGCATCAGGTTGAAGCTGCCGATCAGGTTGACGTTGATGACGCGGCTGAACTGGTCGAGCGGATGCGGGCCGTCGCGGCCGACGATGCGCATGCCGATGCCGATGCCGGCGCAGTTGATCAGCACCCGCGCCGGCCCGTGCTTGGCGCGCGCCGCCGCCACCGCCGCCTCGCCGCTGTTGGCGTCGGCGACGTCGCATCTGACGGCGATCCCGCCGATCTCGCCCGCGACTTTGCGCGCGTTCTCTTCGTTGATGTCGAGCACCGCAACTTTGGCGCCCGCCTGGGCGAGCGCGCGCGCCGTCGCCGCGCCCAGCCCCGAGCCGCCGCCGGTGACCAGCGCCGCCTGACCCTTCAGCTCCATGCCGCCCTCCCTGTTTTGGCCGCCGCCTGCTTAGCAGATCGGCCGTCAGTTCAGCTAGGGCAGATACCCCAGCAGCCGCCACCAGAAATAATCGAGCGGCCAGAGCAGCAGCATGGTGAGGAGCGCCAGGGTCAAGGTCAGCTTCGTCGCTGCCTTGATGCCGACGCCGCCGAGCTGCAGCGCGATCATCATCGGTGGCGAGGAGAAGGGGAGGAGCACGGTGGAGAACGCGACCACCTGCAGCATCAGCACGCTGAGGAGCGGCAGCCCGCTCGCCGCGGCGAACTCGCGGGCGAGCGGCGTCAGCACCGCGGGCACGCCCGTCACCGTCGTCAGCAGCCCGAGCGCCATGCTGATCGCCGTCAGAATGCCGAGATCGGCGATGGTGTGCCCCGGCGCGACATGGGCCGCGGCGAGCAGCCGCGCGCTCACCCAGACGCCGAGGCCGCTATCGGCGACGACGGCGCCGAGGCCGATGATGCCGGCAATGTAGATCAGCATCACGACGTTGGTCCGCTCGGAGAACGTCTTGGGCGTCAGCACACCGAAGGGCGGCATGAGGCAGAGGATGCCGGTGCCGAGCGAGATCCACGCGGGCGAGACGCCGTGGAGGAAATCGGTCGCGTAGAGGATCAGCGCGAGGCCGATGATGAGCGCAAGCCGCCGCTCCGCCGGCGACATCGGCGGGGGCTCCGCCTCGGGCGCCGGTGCCAGCTTCTGCCGCTCGGGAAAGAGCCGGCAGACGACGAAGACGAGCAGCGCCGTCTTGAGCGCGCCCAGGATCGGGAAATGCAGCAGCAGGTAGGGCCCGTAGCCGAGCTTGACGCCGTAGAGGCTCGCCGCCGCGCCGAGCAGAATGCTGTTCGGCACGTTCGCGGGAAGGATGGTGGTGGGCGGCATGTAGCTCGCCGCGGCGACGGTGATCATCAGCCCGGTATGGCCCGGCCGTCCCGGGTTGAGGCCAAGCCGCTCGCAGAAGGCGAGCACGATCGGCACCAGCAGCAGCAGCCGTCCGTTCGTCGACGGCATGACGAAGGCAAGCCCGACCGCCGCCAGCGCTACCGCCGCAACGGAGCGCGGATAGGAGCCGCCGAGGCGCCCGAACAGCAGCCCGGCGAGGCGCCGCCCGAGCCCGCTGGTCTCGACCGCCACCGCGGTGATGGCGCCGCCCAGCACCAGCCACCACGCCTCCGAGGCGAAGCCGGCAAAGAGGACGCCCGGCTTTGCCACCTTGAACAGGATGCCGAGCAGCAGGAAGAGCAGTGTCGTCACCGGCTCGGCGAAGAGGCCGAACGCCCAGGAGAGGATGGCGAAGCCGACCAGGATCGCCGCTTCGCCGATGCGGTGCTCCGCGTCGTGCGGCGCGATGAGGAGCGCCACGAGGCTGACGCCGAGGACGGCGAGCGGCGCGGCGCCGGCGAGCGCGGCAATGGCGGAGGGGGGCCTTCTACCGCTGCGCTCGCTCGCGGCGGCGGGAGCGCGGCTATCCATGCGCCTGCGGCCGGGGCGGAAACATCATCGGCGCTCTATAGGCGCTCCGCCCAGGCGATGAAACTGCTGCTTCCGCAAGGCTTTCCCAAGCTGGCCGCAGGACGGGTTGGCGGCGCGCGCCGAGCGTGCTATGCCGAAAGTCGGTAGCCCCCAGGAAGGCGCGGCGCTGGCGCCGCGCGAAAGCAGGTCGATCATGGTGAAAAAGGTCTATCCCAGCGCCGATGCCGCGCTCGCGGGCTTGCTGCATGATGGCATGATGATCATGTCGGGCGGCTTCGGCCTCTGCGGCATTCCGGCGGTGCTGATCGATGCAGTGCGTGAATCCGGCGTCAAGAACCTGACGGTTGTGTCCAACAATGCCGGGGTCGACGGCGCCGGCCTCGGCCTGCTGCTCGAGAGCCGGCAGATCCGCAAGATGATCTCGTCCTATGTCGGCGAGAACAAGCTCTTCGCTCAGCAATATCTCGCCGGCGAGCTCGAGCTCGAGTTCAATCCGCAGGGGACGCTCGCCGAGCGAATCCGCGCCGGCGGCGCCGGCATTCCCGCCTTCTTCACCAAGACCGGCGTCGGCACGCTGATCGCCGAAAGCAAGGAGGTGCGCGTCTTCGACGGCGAGAAATACGTGATGGAGCGCGGCCTCGTCGCCGATCTCGCCATCGTCCATGCGTGGAAGGCCGACACCGAGGGCAACCTCGTCTACCGCAAGACGGCGCGGAACTTCAATCCGATGATGGCGACGGCGGCGAAGGTCACGGTCGCCGAGGTCGAGCATCTCGTCGAGCCCGGCGAGATCGATCCCGACCACATCATCACCCCGGGCATCTTCGTGCAGCGCATCCTGCATGTGAAGCACCCGAAGAAGCTCATCGAGCAGCGCACCGTGCGCAAGCGCGGCTCGTAAAGGAGGATCA
>DASQSR010000252.1:0-4026 GCA_035642295.1 Allostellaceae bacterium
GGGCGGCCTGCACCCGGTCGTTGAACCGCAGCATCGACCAGAGCCCGGCGTCAACGCCGGAATGAGTGGAAAGATCGCAGCCCGTGAGCAGAGCAAGACTGCCAAGCGAAAGGGCGCCCCTCAGGAAGCCCCGGCGATGAAGCGGCGCCAACTCCGGGGCGATGTCGCCGGCGGTGACGGCGGGGCGTTTCCGGTTCATCGCGCGCCCTCCTCGCCCTGCGTCTCCGGCTCGGCCTGAAGCGGAACCAGCATCGAGACGAGCGTGCGCGGGAACAGGGCGACGAGGACCAGGTGGATGACGAGGAAGCCGACGATCAAACCCATCATCGCGAGATGGATGTGGCGCGCCAGCGGATAGCCGCCGAACAGCGCGGTGAGCCAATGAAGCTGCACCGGCTTCCAGATCGCCAGGCCGGTCAAGACGGAGAGGCAGAGCGCGACGATCACGCCGGTGTAAAGCAGGCGCTGCACGGCGTTGTAATGGCCGAGCCGGTGGCCGAGCCGGAAACGGACCGCTTCGCCGAGGTCGCGGAGAACGGCCTTGGGGCCGACCGGCCGAACGTCACGGCGAAAATGCCCGGACAGGATCCCGTAGCTCAGATAAGCGACGCCGTCGGCGAACAGCACCCACATGGCGCTGAGGTGCCAGGCGATGCCGGCGGCCAGCCAGCTTCCCAACGTCATCCACGGTGGAAACGTGAAGGGCAGGCTGGGCGAGGCATTGTATATCGTCCAGCCGCTCAGGATCATGCAGATGACCGCGGTGGCGCCGATCCAGTGCATGACGCGAACCGGCAATGGATGCGCAGGACGGCTGCGCCCGTGACGTTGTTCCAACGCTCATCTCCTGTTTCGAAGCAGGATCGGCAGAGCCGTCCCCGGCTCTGCCGGTCGATGCACTGCTCGAGCTGTGATCTGAAGTGCGGCGAACCGGATGACGCCGGTTACATTGGCGGCCTGGCGCCATCGACGCCGACGGCGACGGCGTTTGCCGTCACCTTGCCGTCCTGGCTTACGCCATTGACGAAAACATAGGAGCCCGGTGTCACGTCGGACCGCGTGCCCGGCTGGTAAGTCACGATGGGCGCGGTCGGCGGCACGAGAACGGTTTGCGTCCCACCCTTGTACGTCACGGTAATCTGTTTCGCGCCATCGGCCGCGCCGGCGCTCGAGACCGTACCGTTGGTCATCGAGCTGTCGGCCAACTTGGCGCCGCCGGCCGGCGCTGCCGTGCTGACCGTGCCGTTTGTCATCGTGCTGGCCGTGGTCGTGCTGCCGGAAAGCGTCGTATCCGCGATCCGATCCCAGGCATAATGGCCCTCGCCCGTGCCCTTCATCGACGGCGGAAAGACCACCACCTCGAGCGCCACCAGCTTGTTGCCAATCGATTTCGTGGCGGTGCCGATGTAACTGCCGGGATCGACATGGGAGAGGCTCGACTTCGTCACCTCGAGATAACGGGTCCTGCCGGTGAGCGCGACGGAGACGTCCGGGCCGGCCGCTGTGTGCACGGTGAGGGTATCACTGCTGATGGCTTTCACCGTGCCGCGCACGCGCTCGGGGCTCGGCGCGGCGAGGGCCGCAGCGGACACGAGAGCTGTACTGGCCGCAACGACAAACGCGAGAACGCGGGGCATGGTGACCTTGTCTTTCTGCATGGCAATCTCCAGTCCGTGGGTTGTCACGCGTGGGACATGTGGCGCGGTCGTTTATTCCGCGCGTCGCGACGGCTTTTCGCGCCGACTCTCCTCACGATCGCGTGAAGCGGCGACGGAACGGCTCTCACACGCGCGCAACGCCGTCGAAGGATGCACCACTCCCTTGCCGCTTTTTGGCGTGTCACCGGGCCCGGCGCCGGGCTAGGATCAGCCAAAACCAACCCGCGGGAGGGAGCGGCATGGGCTCGGCCAAAGGCTTGCGCCAGGTGGGATATTTCGACTGCCCCGGCGGCGGGCAGATCGTCGTGCAGGGCAGCACCGCCTTCATCGGCCATATGCGCGCCCCGGCCGGCACCTCGATTGTCGACATCGGCGATCCCCGCAATCCGCGCCTCCTGGCGCGGCTCGAGATGCCGCCGGGCACGCACTCGCACAAGGTGCGCGTCGTCAACGGCGTGATGGTGGTGAACCACGAGGTGAACCGCGCCGACAAAGCGGCACCGCCCGCCGATTTCCGCGGCGGCCTCGGCATCTATGACGTGAGCCAGCCCGCGCGCCCGCGCCCCATTTTCCGTTGGGAGACCGAGGGGTCCGGCGTCCATCGCTTCGATTTCGACGGGGCTCATGCCTATATCTCGCCGACCGTCGCCGGCTATCGCGGCAATATCGTGATGATTCTCGACATGGCCGACCCGGCGCGGCCGCGCGAAGTCGGCCGCTGGTGGATGCCGGGGCAATGGACCGAGGGCGGCGAGCAGCCTTCCTGGCAAGGCACCGCCCATCGCTGTCATCATCCGCTGCGCCAGGGCGACCGGCTCTTCACCAGCTATTGGCACGGCGGCGTCGTCATTCTCGACATCGCCGACATGACGCGACCAAAGCTGATCTCGTCGCTCGATTGGAGCCCGCCTTTCGCCTGCCCCACGCACACCACGCTGCCGCTGCCCTACGCGCTTCAGGGGCGGCGCGTCATGCTGGTGGCGGACGAGGACGTCGATCGTCGGCAGCCGGGCCCGCCGGCCTTTCTCTGGCTCGTCGACATCACCGACGAGGCGCATCCGATGCCGTTCGCGAGCTTCCAGCTCGAAGGCCTCGACGCATCGCCGCAGCCGGAAATGACCGGCTGCCACCAGCCGAGCGAGAAGGTGACCGGCACGGTCATTCCCGTCGCCTGGTTCGCCCATGGCCTCCGCCTCGTCGACATCGCCCACCCGCATGCCCCGCGCGAGATCGGCCATTTCCTGCCGGATCCGCCCGAAGGCTCGGCGCGCGTCCAGAGCAACGACGTCACCTTCGACGATCGCGGCCTGCTCTATCTCCTCGACCGCGTGCGCGGCCTCACCATTCTCGAGCGGCAGTGAGCGGGGGAGCGCCATGAAATTCGGCATCTTCTACGAGCATCAGCTGCCGCGGCCCTGGACCGAGGCGAGCGAGTTCACCCTGCTGCAGAATTCGCTGGAGCAGGTCGCGCTCGCCGACCGGCTCGGCTACGACTATGTCTGGGCGGTCGAGCACCACTTCCTCGAGGAATACTCCCACTGCTCGGCGCCGGAGGTGTTCCTCGCCGCGGCGAGCCAGCGCACCTCGCGCATCCGCCTCGGCCATGGCGTCATCCAGCTCACCACCAGCCAGCCGCAGCGCGTTGCCGAGCGCGTGGCGACGCTCGACCTCGTCTCCGGCGGCCGGGTCGAGCTCGGCATGGGCGAAGCGGCGGGGCCGGCGGAGCTCCATCCCTTCGGCATTCGCGTCCGCGACAAGCGCGAGCGCTGGGAAGAGGCGGTGAAGGCCATCGTGCCGATGTTCAGCCGCGAGAATTGGGAGTTCCACGGCGCCTACTACGATTTCCCCGCGCGCAACGTCATCCCGAAGCCGCTGCAGAAGCCACACCCGCCGCTCTGGGTCGCCTGCTCCAACATCGAGACCATCGCCAAGGCCGGCGAGTGGCAGATGGGCGCGCTCGGCTTCAGCTTCGTCTCGCCCGACGCGGCGCGCGCCTGGGTCCATCGCTACTACAACACGCTGCTGCACCAGCCGCAGCCGCTCGCGCCCTATCCGCGCAACGCCAACATCGCCATCGTCAACGGCTTCATGTGCGCGCCGACCGACGAGGAAGCGATCGCCAAGGCCTCGGGCTGGACCTTCTTCATCTTCGCTCTCTCCTATTACGGCCGCAAAGGCGTCGATGCGCCGGGGCAAAGCAATCTCTGGCAGGAGTACCAGGCCTGGTGCGGCACCGAGAAGGCGCAGGCGGCGCTGAAGAGCGGCCTCATCGGCTCGCCCGCGACCTTGCGCGAGCGGCTGCGCCAGTTCGAAGCGGCGCATGTCGATCAGGTGATCCTGCTGAACCAGGCGGGCCGCACCAGCCACG
>DASQSR010000253.1:0-5029 GCA_035642295.1 Allostellaceae bacterium
TCACCGCGCTCTGGCGCGCCGGCGGGCTTGACGCGATCGGCAACGCCCATCCACCGCCCCGGCCGGCGCGGCCCGCGCGCCCGGTTCTCCTCGCGCCGCGCGCCATGCCGAAGCGGCGCGCCGCGGGCTCGCCGGAAGGACGCATCGCGCTGCTGCATGCGCTGGCTCACATCGAGCTCAACGCCATCGACCTCGCCTGGGACATCATCGCGCGCTTTGCCGGCGGCGCGCTGCCGCGCGCCTTCTATGACGACTGGATCGGCGTCGCGGCCGAAGAGGCGAAACACCATGCCCTGCTCGCGGCGCGGCTCGCCGCGCTCGGCGCCGCCTATGGCGATCTCCCGGCGCATGACGGTCTCTGGCAAGCGGCGCAGGTGACGGCGCACGACCTGCTGGCACGGCTCGCCGTCGTGCCGCTGGTGCTGGAGGCCCGCGGCCTCGATGTGACGCCGGCGATGATCGGGCGCCTCGAGAGCTTCGGCGACGCCGATAGCGCCGCCGTGCTGCGCGTCATCTACGCCGACGAGATCGGTCATGTCGCCGTCGGCCGCCGCTGGTTCCTCTGGCTCGCGGCGTCGCGCGGGCTGCCGCCGGAGGCGACGTACCAGCGGCTGGTCCGGCATCACTTCAAGGGCGCGCTGAAGCCGCCCTTCAACCGCGCCGGTCGCGACGCCGCCGGCTTCCCGGCCGCTTTCTACGAGCCGCTGGCGGGCGACGGTGACGCCGCTTAGGCCGGACGTGCCGCGGGCCGCATACGGCGGCGGCGCAGCATCAGCCAGAACGCGATCGACAGATTGAGCAGGTTCCACAGGACGCCGTTGCCGAAAGCGGCGCGGTAAGACCCGGTGAGATCGAAAATCGCCCCCGACATCCAGCCGCCGAGGGCCATGCCGATGAGCGTCGCCATCAGCACGACGCCGACGCGCGCACCGGCCTCCTCCGGGGGAAAGTACTCGCGGGTGATGATGGCATAGCTCGGCACGAGGCCGCCCTGGAACAGCCCGAACAGCGCCGAGATCACAAAGAGCGAGGTGAGCCCGTTGAAGCCGAGATAGAGCAGCAGCGCGACGCACTGCAGCCCCGAGCCGAGCAGCAGCGTGGCAAGGCCGCCCAGCTGATCGGCGATCCAGCCCGAGCCGATACGGCTGACGATGCCGAAGCCCAGCATCAGCGACAGCATCTCGGCCCCGTGCGCCACGCCATAGCCGAGGTCGCCGCAATAGGCGACGATGTGCACCTGCGGCATCGACATGGCGACGCAGCAGCCGACCCCCGCCAGCGCCAGCAAGACCTGCAGCGCCGCTGGGGACAAGCCGAGCGCCCGCACCGCCGCCGCGGCGCCCCCGCCTGCCCTTGCCCGCGCCGGCGCCGCCCGGCGCAACCCCAGCGCCAGCGGCAGCATGGCGGCGATGCAGAAGAGGCCGATGCCGATATGCGTTGCGCGCCAGCCGTAAGCGGCGATGAGGTGCTGGACGACGGGAGGCCAGACGGTGCCGGCGAAGTAGTTCCCCGAAGCGCAGATGGCGACCGCGATCCCGCGCCGGCGCTGGAACCAGTGCGAGACGTCGGCGATGAGCGGGCCGAAGCTCGCGGCACTGCCGACGCCGATGAGCAGGCCATGCGCGAGAGCGAACTGCCAGAGGCTGCCGGCGCTGCCGGCCGCGATGTAGCCCAAGCCCAGCGCGATCGCCGCGCCGGCGAGTGGCCGGGCGACGCCGAAGCGGTCGACGAGCCGGCCGATGACGATGCCGCCGACGCCGAAGCCCAGCATGGCCAGCGTATAGGGCAGCGACGCCTCACCGCGATCGACCCCGAACGCCGTCTGGATCGTCGGCAGCGCCACCACCACCGACCACATGCCGACGCCGCCGATGGTGCTGAGCAAGAGTGCTACGCCGAGCCGGAGCCAGGCGGCACGGGAGTCGACGACGTCGCCGGCGTCGGCGAAAGCCGCCGGCGCCGCCGCTTCGGTCACGGCGTCTCCTCGGCTTCCTTCACCGCGGCGTCGGCGCCGGTGATGCGCGCGGCGAGCGAGGCCTGCAGGAACCGGTCGAGGTCGCCGTCGAGCACCGCTTGCGCGTTGCCGATGGTGACGCCGGTACGCAAATCCTTCACCTGCTGATAGGGCTGCAGCACGTAAGAGCGGATCTGGTGGCCCCAGCCGATATCGGTCTTGGTCGCGTTCATGGCATCGACCACCGCTTCGCGCCGCTTGAGCTCCAGCTCGTAGAGCCTCGCCTTCAGCATCGCCATCGCCTTCGCCCGGTTCTGATGCTGCGAGCGCTCGCTCTGGCAGGCGACGACGACCGGCGTCTCGATTCCCGGCGGCGTGTAGGTCATGCGCACCGCGCTGTCGGTCTTGTTGACGTGCTGGCCGCCAGCGCCGGAGGAACGATAGGTATCGACGCGGAGATACTTGTCCTCGACCGCGACCTCGATCTTGTCGTCGACCACCGGATAGACCCAGATCGAGGCGAAGCTGGTGTGGCGGCGCGCATTGCTGTCGAAGGGCGAGATGCGCACCAGGCGATGGACGCCGCTCTCGGTCTTGAGCCAGCCATAGGCGTTGGCGCCGACGGCGCGCAACGTCGCCGATTTGATGCCGGCCTCTTCGCCCGGGCTCTCTTCCAGCCACTCGACTTTGTAGCCGTGCTGCTCGGCCCAGCGCATGTACATCCGCGCCAGGATTTCCGCCCAGTCCTGCGCCTCGGTGCCGCCGGCGCCGGCATGGATCTCGAGATAGGCGTCGTTGCCGTCGGCCTCGCCCGAGAGCAGGCTCTCGAGCTCGCGCTCGCCCACCTCCTTCTGGAGCCGCGCCAAGGTGCGCTCCGCCTCGGCGGTCATCGCCTGGTCGCCCTCGGCTTCCGCCAGCTCGATCAGCTCGAGCGTCTCGCCCAGCTCGCGCTCGATGCTGACGCAGCCGTTGACGCCGTGCTCGAGCCGCGTCCGCTCGCGCATCAGCGACTGCGCGCGCGCCGGATCGTCCCAGAGCTTCGGGTCTTCAACGAGCGCGTTCAGCTCGGCGAGGCGCCGCGTCGCATTGTCCCAGTCAAAGATGCCTCCTCAGCAGCGACAACGAGCGTCGAATCTCGTCGGCGGCCGCTGCGATCTCAGCGCGCATCAAGCAGTCCCTTCTCAGCTATCCGAGGTCAGTATAGCCCGCCGGTGCCGCTCGCGGGAACCGAGCGCGGTCCCGGCACGGTGGTGGGCAGCGGCGCGATCGATGGTAGCGGCAGCGTGCCGGCGGTCGCTCCGGCCGCTGCCGGGCTCGCCGCGGTGCTGTCGCTGGGCGATTCGCCGGCGCCTTCGCCCATCGACGCCGCATCCTCGTCGTCGGCGCCGGGCGGCGCGCTGCCCGCCACTGCCTCGGCTTCGCCGGTGGGCTCGGTGCCGGGCTTGAATGCCTCGTAGATCACGTTCTTGTCGCCGGGCGGCGGCAACTGGCCGGTAGTGGCATCGACCCGCACCAGCTCGATGCCGGGCGGAATGCGGAACGGGATCGGCGGCTGGTTCTTGAGCGCCGCAGCCATGAAGTCGCGGAAGATGGGCGCGCAGACGATGCCGCCGGTCTCGTGCCGGCCGAGACCCTTGGGCTGGTCATAGCCGACGAAGACGCCAACAGCGAGATCGGGCGAAAAACCGACGAACCACACATCCTTCGAATCGTTGGTCGTGCCGGTCTTGCCGGCGAGCGGTCGGCCGAGCGAGGCGACGACGCGGCCGGTGCCGCGCTGCACCACGCCCTCCATCATCGACACCACCTGATAGACGCTGCGCGGATCGGCGATCTGCTCGCGATTGTCGGGAAGCTCCGGCGGCGGCTGTCCGTTCCAGTCGACGTTCTCGCAGCCGTCGCATTGCCGGTTGTCGGCGCGGTAGATGGTAACGCCGTTGCGATCCTGCACGCGATCGATCAGCGTCGGCGTAATCCGCTTGCCGCCATTGTCGAGCATGGCGTAGGCGGCCGTGAGGCGAAGCGGCGTCGTCTCCTCGGCGCCGATCAGCATCGAATACTCCAGCGGCATGTGGTCCATGACGCCGAAGCGCTCGACATAATGGGCGACCGTGCCGAGGCCGATGGCCGCGCCCATGCGGATCGTCATCAGGTCGTGCGACTGTTCGAGGCCGACGCGCAAGGTCGTCATGCCGAACGAGCGGTGCTCATAGTTCTTGGGCGTCCATTTCGGCAGCCCCGGCCCCTGGTCGATCGTCACCGGAGCATCCAGCACCTGGGTCGAGGGCGTATAGCCGTGGTCGAGGGCGGCGAGATAGACAAAGGGCTTGATCGCCGAGCCGGTCTGCCGCATCGCCTGGGTCGCCCGGTCGAATTGACTCATGGCGTAGCTGAAACCGCCGGAGAGGGCGAGAACGCGCCCGGTATGCGGATCGATGGCAACGAGCGCGCCGGAGACCGCCGGGATCTGCCGCAGGGCATAGCGCTCCTGCCTCTGCCCCTTGCTCTCGGCCGGCAACGGCTCCACCAGCACGACGTCGCCGGGTTTCAGCACGTCGGCCGGCTTCGCCGGCACCGGCCCCAGCCGGCCGTCATCGTCGAGCACCTTGCGCGCCCAGCGCAGCTCCTCGAGCGGAATGAGGCCGGTCGCGCCGTCGGCAAAACCGATGCGGGCGCCGTCCGCCGGCGTCGCCAGCACGACCGCGAGTTGCCAGCCGGCATCCTCGGCGCCCGCCGGCAGCGGCACGCGGCCAAGGCTTCGGCGCCAGTCTCCGGCGGCGGAAATATGGGTCACGGGACCGCGATAGCCGTGGCGCCGCTCATAGGCGACGAGTCCGTCGCGCAACACGCGGTCGGCGATGGCCTGAAGGTGCGGATCGAGACTGGTGCGAACCGAGAGCCCCGACTGGTAGAGCGCCTTCTCGCCATAGCGGACAAGCAGCTCGCGCCGCACCTCCTCGGAGAAGTAATTGGCGGTGACTTCTTCCGTCGCGCCGCGATGGCGCAGCGTGATCGGCGTCGCCTTCGCCTGCGTCGCCTCCTCGGGCGTGATGAAGCCGGCGTCGGCCATGCGGT
>DASQSR010000254.1:0-4294 GCA_035642295.1 Allostellaceae bacterium
AGGAGGCCAAGACCCCCCGTGAAAGCCGCAAGCTTGGCGCGGCCCGCCCGCGCCGCGCCGCGCCGGCGAGCGGCGATGAGGCGCCAAGGCATGATCATCTCTGGCGGGGACCCTGCCACGGCGCGGTTAATTTTTCGCAAGGATGGGCGCCGGGCGGCCGGGCGTGCAAATTGCCCGTGCGCTTCGCCCGGTCGCCGCCTCCGGTCGCCGCAGAGGCGCGCAAAACCCGGGAATTCCGCACTCTTCGGTTTGGCATGAAGCTTGAGTTGGGAGCGGAACGTCACCAGATGAGGTTCGACATTACCACCGAGATCATCCGCTCTCATCGCCACCGCGAGCCCCCGTACGGTGCGGCTCCCGCCGCCGGTCCGGCCGCGCTCGCCGTCCTGCCGCTACCGGCGTCACGCGCCCCTGTCGTCGCCTGGCCGTGCCGCCCCGGCGCCGACAATCCGGTGGAGGCGACGGCGGCGCTGCTCGCCGCCTGCCACGACCTCGTCGCCCAGCTCGACCGGATCGGCCGGCGCAGCGAGGCGCTGCACGATCGCATGGCGGCGCTCGAACTCGGCGCGGAGGAGGTCGCCGTCGGCGGCCAAACCATCGTCGCCGCGCTGCGCGGACTGGCCGTCGGCGCGGCCGGGAAGGGAGATGGCCCTCATGGCTGAGCCCTCGCCAAAACCGGCCGCGCTCGTCGTCGACGACGACCTTTCCTACCGCATCTTCATGCGGCAGATCCTGGAGTTGGCGGGCTTCGCCGTGACGGTGGAGACCAATCCGCGGGTGGCGCTCCGGCGGTTGCGGGATCAGCCGACCGCGGTGCTGGTAACCGATCTCTTCGTGCCGGAGATCGGCGGTCTCGAGCTCATTGAAACCGCCCGCGGCGCGCTTCCGGGCCTGCGCATCGTCGCCGTCTCCGGCGGCGGCCCGCGCGGCGAAGCCGGCCATCTCCGGATCGCTCCGCTGTTCGGGGCCGATGCGACGCTGAGGAAGCCGTTCAACGGCAACGAGTTGATGGCGGCGGTGGGCCTTGCCGACTGCCGCGGGGCCGGTTAGCCGCGCATCAACCAGCGCGCGTAGGACCCCGTTTCCGACCCGCCCACGGCCGCGGTCCGGACCCCGCCCTTTGCCGCCGGACGCCTTGCACTGCCGCCCTCTCCCTCCCCATATCTGCGGCCGGGTGTGACAATCGCGGGTTCACCGGCTTCGCGGTTGTAGTAAAGCCCGACCATTCATATATAAACCCTGCCGCACACGGGGAAATGGGGTGTGACGGACCAAACCTGAGGGGATTCCGCGCGCCGCCTTGAGGGCTGAGGGATCCTGCTGCAACAAGAGGTGGCTATGGCAAAGGTTATCGGTATCGATCTCGGCACGACGAATTCATGCGTCGCCGTGATGGAGGGCAAGAGCGCCAAGGTGATCGAGAACAGCGAGGGCATGCGCACGACGCCCTCGATGGTCGCCTTCACCGAGGGCGGCGAGCGCCTCGTCGGCCAGCCTGCCAAGCGGCAGGCGGTGACCAATCCCGATAATACCTTCTACGGCGTCAAGCGGCTGATCGGCCGGCGCATGAGCGACCCGATGGTCAGGAAGGAGATGGACCTCGTCCCCTTCAAGATCGTTCAGGGCGAGAACGGCGATGCCTGGGTGGATGGCCGCGGCAAGAAATACGCGCCCTCCCAGATCAGCGCCTTCGTGCTGCAGAAGATGAAAGAGACGGCCGAGGCCTATCTCGGCGAGCCCGTCACCGAGGCGGTGATCACCGTCCCGGCCTACTTCAACGACAGCCAGCGCCAGGCGACGAAGGATGCCGGCAAGATCGCCGGTCTCGAGGTGCTGCGCATCATCAACGAGCCGACCGCGGCGGCGCTCGCCTACGGGCTCGAGAAGAAAGGCACCGGCACGATCGCGGTCTATGACCTCGGCGGCGGCACCTTCGACATCTCGGTGCTCGAGATCGGCGATGGCGTGTTCGAAGTGAAGTCGACCAACGGCGACACCTTCCTCGGCGGCGAGGACTTCGACAAGCGCATCATCGACTATCTCGCCGACGAGTTCAAAAAGGAGCAGGGCATCGACCTGCGCAGCGACCGGCTGGCGCTGCAGCGCCTCAAGGAAGCGGCGGAGAAGGCCAAGATCGAGCTCAGCTCGTCGATCCAGACCGAGGTCAATCTGCCCTTCATCACCGCCGACCAGACCGGACCCAAGCATCTCAACATCAAGCTGACCCGGGCGAAGCTCGAAGCGCTGGTCGACGACCTCATTCAGAAGACCATCGACCCTTGCCGCAATGCGCTGCGCGATGCCGGCCTCAAGGCCTCGGAAGTCGACGACGTGATCCTCGTCGGCGGCATGACGCGCATGCCCAAGGTCATCGAGGTGGTGAAGCAGTTCTTCGGCAAGGAGCCCAACCGCTCGGTCAATCCGGACGAGGTGGTCGCCGTCGGCGCCGCCATCCAGGCCGGCGTGCTGAAGGGCGAGGTCAAGGACGTCTTGCTGCTGGACGTGACGCCGCTGTCGCTCGGCATCGAGACGCTGGGCGGGGTGTTCACCCGGCTCATCGACCGCAACACGACGATCCCGACCAAGAAGAGCCAGGTCTTCTCCACCGCCGAGGATAGTCAGACCGCGGTTACCATCCGCGTCTTCCAGGGCGAGCGCGAGATGGCGGCGGACAACAAGCTGCTGGGGCAGTTCGATCTCGTCGGCATCCCGTCGGCGCCGCGCGGCGTGCCGCAGATCGAGGTCACCTTCGACATCGATGCCAACGGCATCGTCAGCGTCTCGGCCAGGGACAAGGCGACCGGCAAGGAGCAGCAGATCCGCATCCAGGCGTCGGGCGGCCTCTCCGACACCGACATCGAGAAGATGGTGAAGGACGCCGAGGCGCATGCCGAGGAGGACAAGAAGCGCCGCGAGCTGGTCGAGGTCAAGAACCAGGCGGAGAGCCTCATCCACACCACCGAGCGCACGCTGAAGGAGGCCGGCGAGAAGCTGCCGGCGGGCGAGCGCGAGACCGTCGAGGCGGCGATCCGCGAGCTGAAATCGGCGCTCGAGAGCAGCGATGTCGAGCGGATCAAGGCAAAGACTCAGGCGCTGGGCCAGGTCTCGATGAAGATCGGCGAGGCGATGTACAAGGCGCAGGCCGGACAGGCGGGGCCGCAGCCGGGCGAGACCGGTGCTGCCGGCCAGGCCGGCGCCGCCGGCGGCGAGAAGGTTGTCGATGCCGATTTCGAGGAAGTCGACGAGAAGAAGCGCGGCTCGGCGTGAGCCGGTCCGGCTGACCAGACACCGCCTCGGCGCGCTATCCGGCGCCGAGGCGGTTCGCCTGTAGGGGACTCGAGTTCCGGCGATGGCAAAAAAAGATTATTACGAGCTCCTTGGCGTCTCCAAGACCGCCTCGGCCGAGGAACTGAAGAAAGCCTACCGCAAGCTCGCCATGCAATATCACCCGGACCGCAATCCCGGGGACAAGAACGCCGAGCAGCAGTTCAAAGACCTCAGCGAAGCCTATGACGTTCTGAAGGACGAGCAGAAGCGCGCCGCTTATGACCGCTTCGGCCATGCCGCCTTCGAGAATGGCAGCCGCGGCGGGGCCGGCACCGGCGATTTCGGCTTCGCCGCCGGCTTTGCCGACATCTTCGACGAGATGTTCGGCGAGTTCATGGGCGGCAGGCGCGGCCCCGGCGCCAATACCCGGGGCAGCGATCTGCGCTACAACCTCGAGATCACGCTCGAAGAGGCCTTCAAGGGGCGGCAGACCGCGGTGCGCGTGCCGACCATGGCGCCCTGCGAGCATTGCGGCGGCAGCGGCGCCGAGGCCGGCTCGAAGCCGGTGAGCTGCCCGACCTGCTACGGCAATGGCCGCGTGCGGGCGCAGCAGGGCTTCTTCACCATCGAGCGCACCTGTCCCTCCTGCCACGGTGCCGGCCGCGTCATCGACAATCCCTGCCGGCAGTGCGGCGGCCAGGGCCGTGCACGCAAAGAGAAGACACTCTCGGTCACCATCCCCGCCGGCGTCGAGGACGGCACCCGCATCCGTCTTGCCGGTGAGGGCGAGGCGGGCGTTCGCGGCGGTGCGGCCGGCGATCTCTACATCTTCCTGTCGGTGAAGCCGCATCGCCTGTTTCAGCGCGATGGCGCCAACATCCATTGTCGGGTGCCGATCTCGATGCCGACCGCGGCGCTCGGCGGTTCGATCGAGGTGCCGACCATCGATGGCGGCCGCGCCAAGGTCAACGTGCCGGCGGGAACGCAGAGCGGGCATCAGTTCCGCCTCAAGGGCAAGGGCATGTCG
>DASQSR010000255.1:0-4233 GCA_035642295.1 Allostellaceae bacterium
TCGACCGTTTTCCCGAACTGCAGATCTGCCTGCCGCATGCCGGCGGCGTGGTGCCGATGCTCATTGGCCGCTGGGACCACGGCGCCAAGGTGCGCCCGGAGCTGGCGCATCTGCAGCGCCCGCCGAGCGAGTATCTGCCCCGCTTCACCTACGACACCATCGCGCATTCCAAGCGGATCATGCGGCTCGTCATCGACGAAGTCGGCATCGACCGCATCATGCTCGGCAGCGATTACTGCTTCGACATGGGCTATGACCATCCGGTCGAAGTCGTCGACGGGCTCGGGCTCGGCGAGGAAGAGCGGCAGCTCGTGCTGCACGGCACAGCGGCGAAACTGCTCGGCGTCTGATGGCGCTCACGCCCGTTTGGGCGTGCGCGCAAGCCCGGCGGCGTCGAGCGCGGCGAGGTAGCGCTGCCAGCGCTCCGCCTGCTCGCGACCCAGCGTATAGAGATAGCTCCAGGAATAGATGCCGGTGTCGTGCAGATCGTCGAAGACGAGGCGCACGGCATAGTTGCCGACCGGCTCGACGGCGATGATGCCCACCTCGGCCCGGCCGTGGACCAAGGTCTTTTGCCCGGGGCCGTGGCCCTGCACCTCGGCCGACGGGCTCTCGACGCGCAGATATTCCGCGGGCAGGCGAAAGCGCGCGCCGTCCTCGAACGTCACCTCGAGCAGTTTCTCGGATTGTTTGAGGCGGATCTCGACCGGCCAGTGCCGCGTTCCGCCTTCGCTCATGGCGCGGGCGGCGCCGGCGTGCCCGTGAGCTGCGCCTTCTCGGCCTCGTCGAGCGGCCGCGCCTCGTCGACCAGCATGATCGGAATGCCGTCCCGGATGGGGTAGGCGAGACCGGCTTCGACGCTGATCAGCTCCTGCGCCGCCCGGTCGTAACGCAGCGGCGCCTTGGTCAGCGGACAGACCAGGATTTCGAGCAGCCGCGGATCGACCTCGGGGGAATGGTCGGCCATGGGACGTCCTCCGTCAGTGGCGCGCGCCCTCGGCGCGCGCGCCGTCATGGGCGGCCATTTCGATCAGCGCGGTGAGGAGCCGCGCGCGCTCGGCAAGGTCCTTCGCCTCGAGCAGCGCCTGCTTCTCCGCCGGCCGGAAAGGCGCCACCATGGCCACCGTCGTGACGAGCCGATCGTCGGGCGTCGCTTCTATCGCCGGCCACTCCGCAACGATGCCGTGGCGCTCGAGATACGGCTTCAGCGCGGCGAGCAGGCGCGCGCGGTCGATCGTCCCGGCGGCCGGAGCGAGATCGTCGCGATAAGGCTCCCAAGCGGGCACGACGCGTCGATAAAGCTGCTCCTTCGGCAGCTCCTGGGTAATGTCGAAGCGGGCGACGCCGGTGAGGGTGATGAGATAGCGTCCGTCATCGGTCTCGCTGAAGGAGATCATGCGGCCGGCGCAGCCGGTGCGGTAGACCGGGGGATCGCCGGCATCGCCAGCGCCTTCCTGTGGCTGCACCATCCCGATGAAGCGCTCGCCTTTCAGCGCGTCCGCCGTCATGGCGAGATAGCGCTCTTCGAAAATGTTGAGCGGCAGCGTGCCGCGTGGCAGCAGCAGCACACCCGTCAACGGGAAGATCGGCAGGCTCGCCGGCAGCGCTTCGAAACCGGGATCGAAACGCCCGCTCATGAAAAGAGAATCGAAGACAGCCGCTTTCTCGCCGCTACCGTCAAGGGATCGGAATGGCCCAGCGCCTCGAAGAACTTGACCAGTTGCTTGCGCGCCGCCTCGTCGTTCCATTTGCGGTCGCGCTTGACCAGCTCGAGCAGCTCGTCCACCGCTTGCGCGCGCTCGCCCGACGCGAACAGCGCACCGGCAAGCTCATAGCGCGCCTCGTGATCATTGGCGTCGCGCTCGATCCGCCGGCGCAGCTCGCCCACCGCGCCTTGCGCCTTGCTGCCCGCCTCGGCCAGCTCGAGCGCGGCGCGCGCCGCGGCGATGTCGGCGTGGCCCGCATTCTCCTTGGGCACGCGGTCCAGGAGCTGGCGCGCCTTGGCGAAGTCCTTCCGCCCGATGGCGATGCGCGCCAGCCCCGCGGTCGCGGGGGCATTGCCCGGCTCGTGCTGGAGAATCTGGCTATAGATGTTGGCAGCGCGCGCCGCGTCGCCGGCGCTGACCGCCTCTTGCGCCAGGGCCAGCGCCTCCTCGATCGGCGAAGGACCGGCCGCGGCGCCTGCGGAAAGCCGGCCGACGAACTGCTTCACCTGGCTTTCCGGCAGAGCGCCGACGAAGCCGTCGACCGGACGGCCGTCGCGGAAGGCATAGACCGCGGGAATCGACTGGATGCGCATCTGCTGCGCCAGCTCCGGATTCTCGTCGATGTTTATCTTGACGAGCCGCACCGCGCCGCGGGCCTCGCGCACCGCCTTCTCCAGCGCCGGGCCGAGCTGCTTGCAGGGGCCGCACCACGGCGCCCAGAAATCCACGATCACCGCCGCGTCGTGCGATGCGTCGATCACATCGGCCATGAAGGTGGCGGTCGAGCCGTTCTTGATCAGGTTAGCCGTGTCCGCGGCGGCGGCGGCGGCGCCCAGTATCGGTTCCATCAGTATCGATTCCTCAGCTTTGCCCCTAAGATGGCGGCCGCGGCGGGTCCTGACAAGCACCGGTTTCCCCGGCCGCAAGGTCGAGCCCGGCAAGCTCCAGCACCCCTGCCGCGTGTCCGCAATCGGCAATGAAACGGACGAGATCGGCCGCGGCGATCGCCGTCGTCGCGGTATTAACCAACGGGTGGTAGTTGACCGGGTCCTGGCGCAGCATCTCGGCATCGAGGACGACCCGGACGCGGCGGCCTCGGTCGTTCATCAGCGCGAACGGGGTGACGCTGCCCGGCGTCACCCCGAGCACCTCGAGCAGCAGATCGGGGCTGGCGAAGGAGAAGCGCGGCGCCCCCAACACCTCGGCGAGCGCCTTGAGGTCGAGGCGCCGCTGCTCGAGCAGGACGACGAGCCAAAGCCCGCCCTTGCGGTCGCGCAGGAAGAGGCTCTTGCAATGCGCGCCGGGAAGCCGCCCGCGCAGCATCACCGATTGCGCCACGGTATGGAGCGGCGGGTGATGCGTGGTCGCGTGGCGAACGCCGAGCGCGTCGAGGCGGGCGAAAAGCTCCTCGGGGGTTGCCGGCATGGTTCAGCGCAGCGGCCCTTTGGTCCAGCGGAAGCCGGTGAGGACGCCGTCATCGAAGCGGCATTCGGCCGCAACGTCGCGCGGCAGGCCGGTGTCTTTCGGCAGCTTGGGCCGCTCGCCCTCGACCTGGGCGATCACCGTGCCGAGGCTCTCCGTCGGCCGCGACACCAGCGCTTTGTGTGTCACTTCGATATCGGCATCGGGATACGCCTGTTGCATGAGATCGCCGCAGCGCTCGAGCAGGCTCTTGTCGCGCAGCTGCACGCCGCAGCCTGGGAGGCCCAAGCTGCAGAACAGCAGGAAGGCGATGCCGGCGCGGCGGCGCATCGCGCGATACTGGCGCGGCGCGGCGGCGGATTCAAACTGGTGGCGGACTTGCAAAGCCAGGGCGCCTTTGTATGATGCGCCCTTCGCGCGGAGCGCGGGCGTAGCTCAGGGGTAGAGCACAACCTTGCCAAGGTTGGGGTCGAGGGTTCGAATCCCTTCGCCCGCTCCAATCAAAAGCCGCAGAAAACCGCTGTTTTCAGCGGTTTTTTTGTTTCTGCGCCACGGCACCGAGCGGCACGAACCGACGCGAACGGAACACGAATCCGCATCAGTTTTTGGCACAAACCTGACACACAATTTCGAGCCAGTTCTGCCGCCGTTCGCCCTTAGGCCGGCACAGTGCCCGCGACCTCATCACGGGATCAGCGGCCGGGCATACCCAATGCCCAATTACCCAACCCCTACGGGGCGCCTGCGCCGGGACAGCTACGGGCACCACCTGGGCTGCCGATGCACGCAGACGAAGCGATGATCGATGCAGTCCGGTTTTCTGCCCTGCGGGCGTGGGCACAGTGGGATCACGTTGGCAGGAGTTCGGTTTCGGCCGTCGGCCTGGCGGCGTTGTTCTATACGCTCCGCACCGTTCTGGCACATCATTGCCAGTGCAAGAAAGTCCTGTGCCGCTTCCGGATCGGCGGCGGGTACCGCCCGGTTGCTGAATTCGGCTGCACGTTCTCGCAGATATTTTGCGTGATCCGTCCGATGATCCTTCTTCCTTGAATGGAGATCACTCCACCAGGATCGAAGATCGAGGCGAAATATTCTTCGGCGGTGG
>DASQSR010000256.1:0-4557 GCA_035642295.1 Allostellaceae bacterium
AATGGCGGCGTGCTGCGCCGCGCGACGCTGCTGAAGCGCCCCGCGGGCTACGCCCCCTCGGGCCAGCAGGTGGTCTCGCTGCGCACCTCGGAGGAAATGCGCGGCCTCCTGCGCCTCGTCGTCAAGAGCGGTACCGGCAGGTTCGCCGACGCGCCCGGCTATCTCGTCGGCGGCAAGACCGGCACGGCGGAAAAGGTGGCGGCGGGCCGCTACGAGCAGCATGGGCTGCTGTCCTCCTTCGTCGGCGTCTTCCCGATCAACGCGCCGCGTTACGTCATCATGATCTCCATCGACCAGCCCAAAGGAGATAAGGAGTCGCATGGCTATGCTACCGGGGGTTGGACGGCGGCGCCGGCGGTGAGGCGCGTGGTCGAGCGCATGGCGCCGCTCATGGGAATTCAACCGATCGACGAGGATTCGCCCGAAATCCGCCGTTCTTTGGTGGTCGATTCCCAGGCTCCCCAAGGCCCTCAGGGGCGGAAATTTGCGGCTGATTGACCTCATGGACGGCGCTCAAGGCCCCCTCATCCTCACTCCTCCGGGAGACCCCGACATCCGCGGCCTCACCGCCGATTCGCGCGCGGTGAGGCCCGGCTTCCTCTTCGCCGCGCTGCCGGGCAGCAAGCTCGACGGGCGGCGCTTCATCGACGACGCGGTGGCGCGCGGCGCGGTCGCGGTGCTGACCGACGACCCGGCGCCGCTCTCCGCCTTGGCGCAGCACCGGCCGCCGGTGCATGTCATCTTCGATCCCAACCCGCGCCGGCGCCTCGCGCGCATCGCCGCGCGCTTCTACGCGCCGCAGCCGGAGACCATGGTCGCGGTCACCGGCACCAACGGCAAGACCTCGGTCACCGTGTTCGCCCGGCAGATCTGGCACCATCTCGGCCATCGCGCCGCGAGTCTCGGCACCATCGGCATCGTCGGGCCGGATTTCGCGCACGGCGGGTCGCTCACCACGCCCGATCCCGTATCGCTGCAGCACGAGCTCAACATGCTGGCGCGCAGCGGCGTCGATCATGTGGCGCTCGAAGCCTCGAGTCACGGCCTCGACCAGTACCGACTCGACGGGCTCGAACTCGGCGCCGCCGCATTTACCAATCTCACGCGCGATCATCTCGATTATCATCACGACATGGAGGCCTACTTCGCCGCCAAGGCGCGACTCTTCACCGAGCTGCTGCCGCCCGACGGCACCGCAGTGCTCAACGCCGACAGCGACGTCGCGGCGCGACTCGGCCGGCTGTGCCGCCAGCGCGGCCAGACCGTGCTCACCTTCGGTGCCGCCGCCGACGCGGACCTGCGTCTTGTCGCCGCACGGCCGCTCGAGGCGGGCCAAGCGCTCCGAGTTCAGGTATTCGGTGAAGACCGTGAATTGGTGCTTCCTCTCGTCGGCGCCTTCCAGGCGAGCAATGCGCTGGCCGCGCTCGGCCTCGCCATTGCCACCGGCGCGCCGGTCGAGCGCGCGCTCGACGCGTTGCCGGCGCTCGAAGGCGCGCCAGGCCGGCTGCAACACGTCGCCACCGATGCCGGCGGAGCGCCGGTGATCGTCGATTACGCGCATACGCCGGACGCGCTCGCGACCGTGCTCAACGCGCTGCGCGCGCATTGCCGCGGCCGACTCGTCGTCGTCTTCGGCTGCGGCGGCGATCGCGATCCCGGCAAGCGGCCGGAGATGGGCGAGATCGCCGCCCGACTCGCCGATCGCGTCATCGTCACCGACGACAACCCGCGCAGCGAGGATCCGGCGGCGATTCGCCGCGCGGTTCTCGCGCGCTGCCCCGGAGCGGAGGAGATCGGCGACCGCGCTGCCGCCATTCGCCGCGGTCTCGCGCTGCTCGCGCCCGGCGACCTGCTGCTGATCGCCGGCAAGGGGCATGAGAGCGGACAGATCATCGCCGGCGTCACCCACCCCTTCGACGATGCCGCCGTCGCCCGCGAGGCGATTGCCGAGCGCGGGGGAATGCGCTCGTGACGGCGCTCTGGACGGCGAGCGAGGCCGCTGCCGCCACCGGCGGCCGCGCCACGCGCGAGTGGAGCGCAAGCGGCGTCTCGATCGACAGCCGCAGCATCGCGCCCGGCGATCTCTTCATCGCCCTCGCCGGCCCCAAATTCGACGGCCATGATTTCGTCGCCGCTGCGCTCGCCAGTGGCGCCGCGGCGGCGATGGTCGCGCGGCTGCCCCCCGGAGTCGAGGAGAGCGCGCCGCTGCTCCTCGTCGGCGACACCATGGCGGCGCTGGAGGGGCTGGGCCGCGCGTCGCGCCAGCGCACGGCCGCGCGCGTCATCGGGGTGACCGGCAGCGTCGGCAAGACCGGCACCAAGGAAGCGCTGAAGCGCACGCTCCAGCGGCAAGGCGCCGCCTTCGCCTCGGCCGGCAGCCTCAACAACCAGTGGGGCGTGCCGCTGTCGCTGGCGCGCATGCCGCGCGAGACCCGCTGGGGCATCTTCGAGATGGGCATGAACCATCCCGGCGAAATCGATGCGCTCTCGCGCCTGGTGCGGCCGGACGTCGCGGTGATCACCACGATCGAGCCGGCGCATCTCGGCTTCTTTCCCTCGGTGGCGGCGATCGCCGATGCCAAAGCCGAGATCTTCAACGGCATGGCGCCGAGCGGCGTCGCCGTGCTCAACCAGGACAACGCCTATTTCGACCGGCTCGCCGACGCCGCGCGCGCGCACGGCATCGCCCGCATCTTCGGCTTCGGCAGCCACCCCGACGCGGCGGTGAAGCTGATCGACAGTCATCTCTACGCCACCGCAAGCGCGGTCACCGCGGTGGTGATGGGCGAGATCGTCGACTACTGCATCGCCATTCCCGGCCAGCACTGGGTGATGAATAGCCTCGCCGTGCTCGGCGCGGTGAAGGCGGCGGGCGGCGATGTCGGCATCGCCGCCGGGGGCATGTCCTCGCTCCAGCCGCTCGACGGCCGCGGCCGGCGCCACCCGATCGCCGCCGGCGAGGGCGAGGCGCAGCTCATCGACGAGAGCTACAATGCCAGCCCGGCCTCGATGCGCGCCGCGTTCGCCGTGCTCGGCTCGATGACGCCGGGCAAGGGCGGAAGGCGGATTGCCGTGCTCGGCGACATGCTGGAGCTGGGCGAGGATGCCGAGCGGCTGCACGCCGAGCTGGCGCAGCCGATCATCGATGCGGGGATCGCCCTCGTCTTTACCGTCGGCCCCAACATGCGCGCGCTCTACGAGGCGCTGCCCAAGCGGCTGCGCGGCGGCCATGCCGCGACCGCGGCCGAGATGGCGGAGATCGTCGCCCGGCGGCTCCGCCCCGGGGACGTCGCCACGGTGAAGGGATCCTTCGGCAGCCGCATGGCCGAGGTGGTTCGCCGGCTTCGCGCCGGCGCGCCGGCCGCGGCGACGGCGCGGGGCTAGGCCGATGCTGTTTCACCTGCTCTTCCCGCTGGCGGACGAGTTCACGCCGTTCAACCTCTTCCGCTATCTCACCTTCCGCTCCGGTGGCGCGATGGTGACGGCTCTCTTCATCAGCTTCATGATGGGCCCCCGGGTCATCGCCTGGCTCAAATCGAAGCAGGCGGAAGGACAGCCGATCCGGCTCGACGGGCCGGAGGGGCACTTGGTGCGCAAGAAGGGAACGCCCACCATGGGCGGCTTCCTCATCCTGCTCGGCCTCATCGTCTCGACCCTGCTCTGGGCCGACCTCACCGACGGCTATGTCTGGGTGACGCTGCTCGTCACCCTCGGCTTCGGCGCCGTCGGCTTCTTCGACGACTACAAGAAGCTCACCCGCCGCTCCTCGCGCGGGCTGTCGGGCCGGGGCAAGCTGCTGGCCCAGATCGCGATCAGCGGCGCCGCCGCGGTCGCGGTGGTGCTGCTGACGCATGATCACACGATCCGCACGGCGCTGGCGGTGCCGTTCTTCAAGAACGTGCTGGTCGAGCTCGGCTGGTGGCTGTTCATCCCGGTCGCGATCTTCGTCATCACCGGCGCGTCGAACGCCGTCAACCTCACCGACGGGCTCGACGGGCTCGCCATCGTGCCGTCGATGATCGCCGCCGGCTGCTTCGCGCTCATCGCCTATCTCTCGGGCAACCTGATCTTCGCCAACTACCTGCAGATCCACCACGTCGCCGGCGCCGGCGAGCTGTCGGTGTTCTGCGCCGCTCTGGTCGGCTCGGGGCTCGGCTTCCTCTGGTACAATGCGCCGCCGGCCATGGTGTTCATGGGGGATACCGGCTCGCTGTCGATCGGCGCCGCGCTCGGCGTCATCAGCGTCATCACCAAGCACGAGCTGGTGCTCGCCATCATCGGCGGGCTGTTCGTGCTCGAGACGGTCTCGGTCATCGTCCAGGTGGCGAGCTTCAAGCTCACCGGCAAGCGCGTCTTCCGCATGGCGCCGCTGCACCATCACTTCGAGAAGAAGGGATGGCAGGAGCCGACCATCGTCATTCGCTTCTGGATCATCGCCTCGGTGCTGGCCATCGCCGGGCTGTCGACCCTGAAGCTCAGGTAGGTAAGGAGGAATGATCGCGGTGACGGCGTTTCGCGATCGACCGGTGGCAGTGCTGGGGCTGGCGCGCTCCGGCC
>DASQSR010000257.1:0-2367 GCA_035642295.1 Allostellaceae bacterium
GCTCGGGCACCGGCGTCGCGCTCGCGCGCGGCGGCGGTGGTGCGGCGCTCTCCGCCGCTTCGCCGAGCCGCGAGAGGGCGCCATGCACATGGCGTATGAGGTCGCCGACCTCGTCTTGAGCGGTCTGGCGATGGGCGAGCAGCTTCGCCGCGAGGCGCGCCGTCGCCGTCATGGTGGAATCGGTCATGCACAAAGCTTTCTGGTCAGGCAGCGGAATATTGGCACAGAGGCTGGCACCATCGAGGCGCGCTTAAGGGGTAAACACCGGCTGGAAAGGCTTATCCGCCTTGCTGCGCGAAATACGCGAAGGTTGCGAGAGGAAGAGGCGTAATCGCGGAACGATCGACGACACATTGCTTGATACCACGTCCGGTGCTTCGGGCCAAAGCGGAATTGACGATATTTTCGCCGACGCCTAGGCTAAACTTGGTATATGGCTGATATATCCACGGCGGAGGCGCCACCGGGATGGAATTTCGCGCGGCGGTGCTGCATCGGCCCGGCGAGAAACTTACGATCGAGCGGGTGGCGCTCGGAGCGCTGAAGCCCGGCGACGCGCTGATCCGCATCCGCGCCGCGAGTCTCTGCCACACCGATCTCGAAGTGATCGAAGGGCAGCTCCGCTATCCCTTGCCGATCGTGCTCGGCCACGAGGCGGCGGGCACGGTCGAGGCGCTGGGGTCGGGCGTCGAGGGCTTGGCGCCGGGCGACCCCGTCGTGCTGTCCTGGAATCCGCATTGCGGCCATTGCTTCTACTGCGAGCGCGACGAACCGATCCTGTGCGAGACCTATCTCCGCCTCGGCCCCAAGGCGGTGCAGTTCGACGGCACGGCGCGGCTGACGCTCGCCGGCGCGCCGCTCCATCACCTGATGTTCCTCGGCAGCTTCGCCGAATATTGCGTCGTCCCGGCGCACTGCGCGGTGCGCGTCCCGGCGGCCATTCCCTTCGACCGCGCCTGTCTCATCGGCTGCGGCGTCATGACCGGCGTCGGCGCCGCGACCCGCATCGCGCGTATCGGCTACGGCGCCAGCGTCCTCGTCATCGGCTGCGGCGCGGTGGGCCTCAGCGCCGTGCAAGGCGCGCGCCTCGCCGGCGCCGGGCGGATCGTCGCGCTCGATCGCGACGCCAAGCGCCTCGATCTCGCCCGCCGGCTCGGCGCCAGCGACGTCGTCGAGGCCGGCGCCGGCGATGCGCTCGCGGCGGTTCGCGAGTTGACGGGCGGCCGCGGCGCCGATTGCGTCTTCGAGGCCGCCGGCAGTCTCGGCGCCTTTCGCCTGAGCGCCGAGGCGGCGCGGCCGGGCGGCGAGATCATCTGGCTCGGCAAGGTCGATGTCGAGGCCGAAGTCGCCTTCCGCTGGGGCGCGCTCATGGGCGAAAAGCGCATTCGCCGCTCGAGCTATGGCGGCGCGCGGCCGCAGCGCGATTTTCCGCTGCTCGCCAAGGCCTATCTCGACGGCGCGCTGAAGCTCGACGAGCTCGTCAGCCGCCGCATCCCGCTCGAGGCCATCAATGACGGTTTTGCCGCGCTGAAGCGCGGCGAGGTCGTGCGCGCCGTGGTCACCTTCGATGCGTGAGGCGGGACCATGAAGATCTATGAAGGCGCGCGCAGCCTCGATGGCGCGGTCGTCACCGTCGACGGCCGGAAGCTGCCGCCGCGGCACGATCTCCGGCTCCTCTCCAAGGCCGGCTTCGAATGGACCTATGAAGGAGCGGGGCCGGCGCAGCTCGCGCTTGCTCTCCTCGCCGATCATCTCGGCGACGATCAGGCGGCGCTGCGCCATTACCAGCGCTTCATGCGCGAGGTGGTGGCGCATCTCGACAATGCCTGGCGCCTGACCTCGGCCGAGATCGATGCCGCGCTCACCGACCATGGCTAGAACCACAGCCCGCCGCCGGCCGCGCGCCGAGGAGACGGCGGAGAGCCTGACCGAGCGCGCCTGGCGTTCGCTGGAGGAGCTCATCGTCACCTTGCAGCTCCCGCCCGGCGCCGTCGTCACCGAGGCCGCGCTCGCCGCCCGTCTCGGGATCGGCCGCACGCCGATCCGCGAGGCGCTGCAGCGTCTGGCGCGCGAGCGCCTCGTCACCATCCTGCCGCGCCGCGGCATTCTCGTCGCCGAGGAGAATCTCACCACCCAGCTGCGGCTCCTCGAGCTGCGCCGCGAGGTCGAGCGGCTGCTGGCGCGCTCGGCGGCGCGGCGCGCCGGCGCCGAACAGCGCCGCCGCTTCGGCGAGGTCGCCGCTGGCATGGAACAGGCGGCGCGCAGCGGCGACGATATCGGCTTCATGCGGCTCGACCGTGACTTCAACCTGCTGATGCTGGAAGCGGCCCGCAACGAGTTCGCCGCCGCGGCGATGAGCCTGATGCA
>DASQSR010000258.1:0-2248 GCA_035642295.1 Allostellaceae bacterium
ATGTGGCTCCATGGCGTGCGAAGGCTCTTGTGGGCGATGCCTTATGCCCCGATGGGATATTGGAGCAGCCTTGCCGGCTTCATCATCGGCTGTTCGCTTGGATGGCCGCTTCTCGGCCTGCTGCTGATCTTGTACCTGGCCGTTGCGTTTGCGGTCGCCGCGGACGGGTCGCCGGGCAGGTCTTCGCGACTGGTCCACATGTGTGCCGCCGGCGGGCAGCTCACCTATTCAAGCTACATGCTTCACGAGCCGCTCATGGCAATCATCGTCGACGCCGGAGAGCACGTTTTTCATCTGCAGGGCGCTTTGAAGAATGCTCTGGTTGCTCTCGCGTTTCTTGCCGTCTGGCCGGTTTCCTACATGTCGCTGCTCCTTTTGGAGAGACCGCTCCGTCGGAAAATCGCGGCGCTCGGCGCCCCGGCAGAAAAGGCGGCATCCTTGCCCTCGGCGCGCCCATTCGCCACCATCCCCGCGCCCGAGATTGCTGCGGATCAATTGTCATGCATGACGACCACGCCTCCCCCCCGCGTTCCGAGCGGGGCCGTTACGCCGATTTCGTCGACGAGCTCTTCCGCCTGAAGCTGATCGACCGCGAGAAGCGGGACTTCCTGCGCGAAGGGCTGCGCCGCGTCGAGGCGCCCGCCGCGGCGCCGATCGTGCCGCCGGCGTCGTCGCACTGCGCCGTCGGCGAGGCCGGTCTCAAGCGCGCTGCCGATGCCGGCCTTGCCGAGAGTCTCGGCGGCGGCCGCCATCGCCTGCGCTGCGGACCGGAAACGGTGCATTGGGGCTATCTCTCGGGCGCGGCCGAGCCGGTGCTGCGCATCGCGCCGGGCGACACCGTCACCATCGACACGGTCTCGCATGAGGGCATCCTCGCGGACCAGGGCGACCCCGAAAGCTTCTTCGCGCGCTTCGGCGTTCCCCGTGAGGCGGTGCTCAGCGATCTCGTCGCCGTCTACGTCAAGGTGCAGCACAGCGGCCTCGGCCCGCATGTCGTCAGCGGGCCCATCGCCGTCGCCGGCGCCGAGCCGGGCGATGTCCTGGCCGTTCACGTCCTGGAGGCGACGCCGCGCGTCCCTTATGGCGTCAACACCATGCGCATGAACCGCGGCGGCCTTCCCGAAGAATTCACCTTGAACCGCAGCCTCGTCATTCCCTTTGACCTGGACCGCGGCGTCGCCAAATTCTCAGAGCGCATCGAGGTGCCGCTGGCGCCATTTTTCGGCATCATGGCGACGGGACCCGCGCGCAGCCTCGGCCGGGTCGGCTCCGGCCCGCCCGGCGCCTTCGGCGGCAATATCGATCTCAAGGACCTGACCGCGGGCTCGACGCTATACCTGCCGGTTCATGTGCCGGAAGCCCTGTTCATGGTCGGCGACGGTCATGCCGCGCAGGGCGATGGCGAAGTCGATCTCACCGCGATCGAGACCTCGCTTACCGGCACCTTCCGCATCGATCTCATCAAGGGCAAGCCGCTCGCCTGGCCGCGCGCGGAAACCCCGACGCACTGGATCACGCTCGGCCTCCACGAGTCTCTCGACGAGGCGATGAAGCTCGCGATCCGCGACTGCATCAACTTCCTCAGCGAGGAAAAGGGGTTGGCGCGCGCCGACGCCTATGCCCTGGCGTCGATCGCGGTCGATTTCGAGGTGACGCAAGTGGTCGACGGCGTCAAAGGCATTCACGCCATGATTCCGAAGGCGATCTTCCTAGATTAAAGCCTCAGCGTGACCGGCTTGCCGTCATGCGTCATCGGCACCATGCCGACGAGGAGGCGCGTGACCTTGCCGTCCTCGCCGGCGAGCGGCAGCACCAGACGGTGCCACGTCGCGGTATAGACCGCGGCCGGCGGCCCGTGCTCGGTGAACAGCGGCTCGCCGCGCGTGAGCGCCGCGCGACACACGGCGATCACGAATTCGGCGACATAGGGGCTTGCTTTGAGCGTCGAGGCGAGCTGCCCGGTCATGTCGAAATCCGACACCGCGGCGACGATGCTGCCAAACAGGCGATAACGGAAATCGCGTCCACCTTCGACCGGGTCGATCAGATTGATATAGCCGAGCGCCGGCCGCATCTCGACGGCATCGATCTTGGCGGCGTCCGGCATCGGCTGCGTGCCCCGCAAATCCTCCCAATAGCGCAGCAGGAAGCGATGCTGCTGCGCCGCGAGCGCCGCCACCCTCGGCCGCCAGGTGAGCGTCGGGCCGCGCGCGCCCATGGCGGCGAAGACCGCGCGCACGCCGGCGAT
>DASQSR010000259.1:0-3191 GCA_035642295.1 Allostellaceae bacterium
TCAGGAAGCGGTTCATATAGAGGTTGGCGAGCAGCGGGCTGATCTCGCCGCCCTGCGGCGTGCCCAGCCTGTGTCTCTTGCCCCCGCTCACGCGCCGCTTCCCCGCGCCATCCCGCTCTTCGACCGGCGCGCTCAGCCACAGCTTGATCAGCCGCAGCACATGCCGGTCGGAGCTTCGGCGGGCCACCGATCTGAGGAGGTCCGCATGCGGGATCGTGTCGAAGGAAACGGCGACAGACTACCCATCGCCGCGATGTCCCGGATTCGGTGACGATCATCCGCGAGCGCCACCCTTTTGAGGGTCGTGCGCTGCCGGTTATTGGCAGTATTCACCGCAACGGCGTCCTCTTTGCGCTCGCCTGCCTGCCCGACGGCAGTCGCGCGCTGATCCCTGCCCAATGGACCGACTGGGACGAGGGCCACAGGAACGTCGCCGCCGGCACGCGCCTTGATCACGGCCCCGGCTTGCGCGTCCTGGGCAGTCTTGGCGATTTGCTTCGGTTGCGCCATCTCCTCGACGCTCTCCGCAGCCGACCCGTCGGGTCGGTGCCGCAGCAGGAGAGCCACCGTGCAATTGAAACTAGCGTTTCTCGACCCGCCCGACCCACCGCTGGAGCTGCCGGCGGCGCGGCTTGCCCCGGTACCCTGGGAACGGATCGACGCGGCGGCACGACGCGCGGCCCTCGACCTCCTCGCGCTGCTGATCGCCCGCATGCTCGCGGCAGCCGCGAACGGGGCCGGCGATGAGTGAGCGCGCCAAGATCACGGCGAGCCATCTCGCGCGCCTGGCAATCGTCTATTTGCGGCAGTCGAGTGCGGCCCAGGTCGTGCACAACCGCGAATCGACCGAGCGGCAATACGCGCTCGCCGAGAGGGCCCGCGAACTCGGTTGGCCCGCCGAACGGATCGTCGTCATCGACGAAGACCTCGGTCTTTCCGGCTCTGGCACCGCGGCCCGCTCCGGCTTCGCCCGGCTGACCGCCGAAGTGGCGCTGGCGCGGGTGGGCCTCGTGCTCGGCCTCGAAGCCTCGCGTCTGGCGCGCAACAATGCCGAGTGGTATCGCCTCATCGACCTCGCCGGTCTCACCGACACGCTGATCGGCGATGGCGACGGCCTCTATCATCCGGCGCTGTTCAACGACAGACTCTTGTTGGGTTTGAAAGGCACGATGTCAGAAGCCGAGTTGCATATATTGCGTGCCCGCCTCGATGGGGGCATCCGCAACAAGGCGGCCAAAGGCGAACTGCGACGCGGCCTGCCGGTGGGCTTTGTTTGGGGCGAGGAAGACGGCGAAGTTCGGTTTCACCCGGACGAAGCCGTCCGCACCGCTATCCGCCAGGTCTTTGCCCGCTTCGCCGAGACCGGCTCGGCCCGGCGGGTCTGGCTGTGGTTCCGTGCGGAGGGGCTCAAACTCCCGCTGCGGATGCATCAAGGCGGCGAGATCCGATGGGTCGAGGCGAGCTACACCGCCATCCACCACGTGCTCGCCAACCCGGTTTATGCCGGCGCCTACGTCTACGGGAAAACCCGCCGGGAGATCGTCCTCGATGCCACCGGCGGCCGCAAGAAGCGCCTGCGCCGCCTGCCACGCGCCGAATGGCAGGTGCTGATCCCAGACCATCATCCGGGTTTCATCGACTGGCAGACCTACGAGGCAAACCAGGAACGCCTCGCTCACAATACGAGGCCCGGTCCGCACAAGGAGGGCGGCGCCGTGCGCGAGGGCGCTGCTCTACTGCAAGGGCTCGCCCGCTGCGGCCATTGCGGCCGCCGCTTGCACACCCACTATCGCGGCCGCAACGCCGCCCCCGGGTATCATTGCCCCGGAAAGGTTCTCGCCGAGGGCCGCGGTGAGTATTGCCTCAGCATTGGCGGCATCCAAATCGACGAAGCCGTCACCAAGGCCTTCCTCGCCGCCCTGCAACCGGCCGGCCTTGCCGCCACCCTTGCCGCCGCCGAGCGGCTCGAGAGCGATCGCGAGGCCGCCCTGAAGCAATGGCGGCTCGGGGTCGAGCGCGCCCATTACGAAGCGCAACGCGCCGAACGTCGCTATCGCGCCGTCGACCCCGACAACCGGCTGGTAGCGCGCGGCCTCGAACGCGAATGGGAGGAACGGCTGCGCGCGCTCGATGCCGCAAAGGCCGAACTCGAGCGCCGAGAACGCGAGCGGCCGCGGGTGATCTCGGAGGCCGAGCGCAATCGCCTGCTCGACCTCGGCCTCGATCTCGCCGTCGTCTGGAACGCACCCACGACCACACCGCGCGACAGAAAGGAGCTGCTGCGCACCCTGATCGAAGAGGTCACGATCAGCGTCGATCGCGATAAGGCTGCCGGCCGGCTGATCCTGCGCTGGAAGGGCGGCGCGCTCAATGAGATCGAGATCGCCCTGCCGCGCTCACGGCCGGCCATCGTGCGCACTGATGAGGACACAATCGCGCTGGTGCGCCGCCTCGCGGTCCACTATCCCGACGGCGTCATTGCCGGCATCCTCAATCGGCAAGGGCGCGCCACGGCCTACGGCCATCGCTTCACCGCCGGCCGCGTCAGCAATTTGCGCCGCCAATGGGGCATTCCGCGCTGCGAGACGACCGCCGACCCGCCCAAAGGCGAGCTCATGACGATCAAGGAGACCGCCGCCGCGCTCGGCGTCGCTCCCTCGACCATCCATCGCCTGCTCAATGACGGCATCATCGCCGGCGAGCAGCTGACAGCCGGCGCGCCCTGGCAGATCCGCCTCACTGATGACCTCAAGGCGCGCTTCAACGGCGAAGCCGGCGAGGGGTTTCTGCCGATGCGCGAGGCCATGCGCGTCCTCGGCGTGTCGCGCCAGACCGTATTGCAGCGTGTCAAGCGCGGCGAACTAGCCGCCGTCCACGTCATGCGCGGCAAGCAAAAAGGCCTGCGTATCAATGTGATAGGCCGACAGCTCGGGCTCTTCCAGCCAACCCCATGAGTCAGGGGGCATTATGCAGCAGGATCCAAGTAGTCCGCGAGGTCGGCATCGACGACGTCCGGGTGGCCACGGAATAGCAACTCTTCCACCTCTACAACGGCCTGCTGGGCATTTCGCCCAGCGCGGTAGGCGTAGATTTCCGGCGGAAGATCGGCTTCGAAGATCGGCTCCAGCACCAGCATCGTTGCTGTCATGCAGACCCGATCCCGCACGCTCGAGATGCCCAGCGGCCTGAGT